>JAYVWX010000045.1:0-18389 GCA_043785715.1 Novosphingobium sp.
CTCGATCCCCACGGTCTATGCCATTTTCCAGGGTCAGCCGGTCGCCGATCTGACCCAGGCGCGAAGCGAATCGCAGCTAAAGGGCATGCTTGACGAGCTGCTCGCCAAGCTGCCGGTGTCGGCCGGCGGCGGCGAGCCGGTGCAGGATATCGCCCCGCTGCTTGCCATGGGCGAGGAAATTCTCATCGCGGGGGACGGCGAGCGGGCGGCGAATATCTTTGCCCAGATTATCGAGATTGCACCGGACAATGCGCCAGCAAACGCCGGCCTGATCCGCGCCCTGGCGCTCGCCGGGCAGCTCGAGGAAGCGGATAGCGTGCTCGCGGCGCTCGATCCGGCGCTGGCCAAGGATCCCGCCATCGAACGCGCCCGTAGCGCGCTCGAGCTGGCCAAAGCCATGCCGGAGGAGGGCGAGCTGGCAGAGCTGCGCGTGGCCGCCGAGGCCGCGCCGGAGAACATGGATGCGCAGCTCGCCTATGCCAATGCCGCTTTCGCCGCCGGCGAGCGCGATGCCGCGGCGGCAACGCTGCTGGCGATGATCGCGGCGGATCGCGAATGGAACGAAGGCGCGGCCCGGGCCAAGCTGTTGCAGATGTTCGAGGCGATCGGGCTGGAAGACCCGTGGGTCGCAGCGACGCGGCGGCGGCTGTCATCGGTGTTGTTCGGGTAGGAGTGCGCGCAATGGCCGAGACCAGGAAACGCATCTCGATCTTTCCGCTGGCCGGGGCCGTGCTCTATCCCGGCCTGCAATTGCCGCTCCACATCTTCGAGCCGCGCTACCGCGCCATGATCAGCGATGCGCTCGCTCGCGACCGGCGGATCGGCATGATCCAGCCGCAGCGCGGCGAAGAGGACGCGCCCCTGTTTGCCATCGGCAGTCTGGGCCGCATCGACAATGTCGAGGCGCTGGATGACGGTCGCTACAATATCGTGCTCGAGGGCGAGGCGCGCTTCCGCATCCTGCGCGAGCTCAAGGTCACCACGCCGTTCCGGCAGGTCGAGGCGGAACTGCTCGGCGAGCCTGCCGAGGAAGCGCTTGCGCCGGTCGAGCGGGCTTCGTTCGAACGCGAGGCGCGGCGCTTTGCCGACGCTCAGGGCTACCGGGTCGATTGGCAATCGGTGGCGCGGCTCGACGATGTCGCGCTGATCAACGGCGTCTCGCAAATCGCCCCGTTCGACGCCGCGGCGAAACAGGCGCTGCTCGAAACCCCGGATATCGGTGCGCGCTGCGAGCTGCTGGTGCAGCTGATGCAGTTCTTCGGCCGCCGCGACGCCGACGACGACCGGGTGACGTTGCAATAGGGTTCGCCATCAAACCCGGTATGAGGTTCATCAAGCGGTAGAGCTTCGTCAGGCCCGGCAGAGACAGTTTTGTAGAGAGTTCAGGCGGTTCAAAGCGCTTCGTCCGCCAGCGCGATCCCGGCGATGCGGTGGGCGGCGACCAGCGTGTTGCGCAGCAGCACGGCAATGGTCATCGGGCCGACTCCGCCCGGCACCGGGGTGATCGCGCCAGCAACCGCGCTTACCCCGTCGAAATCGACATCGCCGACCAGCCGGGTCTTACCATCTTGGGCCGAGGGAACCCGGTTGATGCCGACATCGATCACCGCGGCGCCGGGCTTGATCCAGTCCGCCTTGACCAATTCCGCCCGGCCGACCGCGGCAATCACGATATCCGCGCGGCGCACCACTTCGGGCAGGTTTTTCGTGCGGCTGTGAGCGACGGTCACGGTGCAACTCTCCTTGATCAGCAGTTGCGCCATCGGCTTGCCGACCAAAATCGAACGGCCGATCACCACCGCATCGAGGCCGGACAAATCGCCCAGCCGGTGCTTGAGCAGCATCAGGCAACCCAGCGGCGTGCACGGCACCAGCCCGGGGAGACCGAGCGCGAGGCGGCCGGCGCTCACTGGGGTCAGCCCGTCGACATCCTTGGCGGGATCGATCGCCTCGACCACCGCCTGCTCGTCCAGATGCGCGGGGAGCGGCAGCTGCACCAGAATGCCGTCCACCGCCGGGTCGGCGTTGAGCCGCTGGACCAGATGCAGCAGCTCGGGTTGGGAGGTCTCGGCGGGCAGCAGGAACTGGAAACTTTCCATGCCGCAGGCCTGGGTCTGCTTGCTCTTGGAGCGCACATAGACCTGGCTCGCCGGATCGTCACCGACCAGCACCACCGCCAGCCCCGCCTTGCGCCCGGTGGCTTGTTCGAAGCTGGCTGCCAATACTGCCACTCGGCCGCGCAAGGTTTCCGCGAAAGCCTTGCCGTCGATGACATGCGCGTGGCTCATATGGCGCTGGCTGCCAGATTGCCAAGGACGATGCGCAGGACCTGCAGCAACACGATCAGCACCATCGGCGAGAAATCGATCGCGCCGGTATCGGGCATGAACCGCCGGATTGGCCGCAGCAGCGGTTCGAGCAGGGCGTTGACTGCCTTCCAGATCGCCGCGACAAAATCGTTGTGCATGTTGACCACGTTGAAGCTGATCAGCAGGCTCATCACGAATTGCACGATCACCAGCATGACAATCACCGAAATCAAATAGCCGACGATCTCGAACAGGGTGATGGCAATCAAGATCAGTCCTTTCGGGGCAGCGACGGGCGGCTGATAGACGAGCCGGGGCGCGGCGGGCAAGCGGAGGCGAGGAATATCCGGTGCGACCTTCTCCCTTCCCGCAAGCGGGAGGGGAATCCTAAGATTCCGCGCGGATCAAGGTGCCGGCGCCTTGCGAGGTGAAAATTTCCAGCAGCATGGCATGCGGCACCCGCCCATCGAGCACCACCGCCGCCTCGCAGCCGGCCTCGACCGCGTGGATGCAGGTTTCCAGCTTGGGGATCATGCCGCCCGAGATCGTGCCATCTGCCCGCAGCCTGGCGATAGCGGCGGGGGTGAGGTCGGTCAGCAGCTTGCCAGCCTTGTCGAGCACCCCGGCGACGTCGGTCAGCAGGAACAGCCGCGCCGCGCCCAGCGCCGCCGCCACCGCGCCGGCCATGGTGTCGGCGTTGATGTTGTAGGTCTCGCCGTCGGCGCCCGGGGCGATCGGCGCGATCACCGGGATCATCCCGGCCGAGCAGATCGTCTCAATGATCTGGATATCCACCCTCTCCGGTTCGCCGACGAAACCAAGATCGACCACCTGCTCGATTTGGCTGTCCGGATCCACCGTGGTGCGGCTGACCTTGCTGGCGATGACGAGGCCACCGTCCTTTCCGGAAATGCCGATCGCCTTGCCGCCCGCGCCGGCGATCCAGCCGACCAGTTCCTTGTTGATCGACCCGCAGAGGACCATTTCGGCGATCTCCGCGGTCGCCTTGTCAGTGACCCGCAGACCGTCGACGAACCGCGATTCGACGCCCAGCTTCTTGAGCATCCGGCCGATCTGCGGCCCGCCGCCGTGGACCACCACCGGATTGATCCCGACCGCTTTCAACAGCACCACGTCCTCGGCGAAATCGCGCGCCAGTTCGGGATCGCCCATCGCGTGGCCACCGTATTTGACCACGAAGGTCTGGCCGGCGTAGCGCTGCAGATAGGGCAGCGCCTCTACCAGCGTTTCCGCCTTGGCCAGGCCGGGGGACTGCGGGGCGGGATCGGGTGTGTCGGACATGGGCTGGGGCTTTACTGGGCTTGGCGCGGAATTGAAGTATTAATTCCGCTCACCCTCCGCCGGCCCGGGCGTGCTCCAGCGGAAGCGGCTTCCCTCGCGCGTGCGGCTGCGGCATGGTCGCAGCGCGAATGGCAGGGGAAGTGTTTATGCGGATTGTGGCGGCGATCATTTTAACGGTAATGGCAAGTCAGGCCGTCGCTGCCACGCCCCAGCAGGTCGCCGAGGCGGCCCTGCGCGCCGCGCCGGTATGGGACGGGCACAACGACGTGCCCGAACAGCTGCGCGAGCGGCGCAAGAATATCATCGCCGACTTCGATTTCCGCGACACGCGCCTTACCGCCGATCCGGCCAACAAACGCATAGCCATGCACACCGACCTCGCCCGGCTGCGCCAGGGCCGGGTCGGGGCGCAGTTCTGGTCGGTGTGGGTGTCCTCGCTGCTGACCGAGCAGCAGGCGGTTCAGGCGACGCTCGAGCAGATCGACGTGACCAAGCGGCTGATCGCGCGCTATCCCGCCGAGATGCAGCTCGCCGTCAGCAGCGCCGAGGTCGAGCGGGCGATGCGCAGCGGCCGGATCGCCTCGCTGATCGGCATGGAAGGCGGCCATTCGATCGGCGGGTCATTGGCCGTACTGCGGCAGATGTATGCGCTGGGCGCGCGCTACATGACCATCACCCACTTCCGCAACACCGCCTGGGCCGACAGCGCCACCGATGCGCCGGCCCATGACGGCCTCACCGATTTTGGCCGCGATGTCGTGCGCGAGATGCAGCGGCTGGGCATGCTGGTTGACCTTAGCCATGTCAGCGAGGCGACCATGCTGGACGCGCTCGATGTGGCACAGGCACCGGTGATGTTCAGCCATTCCGGCGCGCGGGCGGTGGACGGCCATGCGCGCAACGTGCCCGACACGGTGCTCGACCGGATCAAGGCCAACGGCGGCATTGTCATGGTGGTGACCTTGCCGAGCTATGTCAGCGAAGCGGTGCGCGGCTGGTCGGCAAGGCAGGCGGGGGAAAAGGCGCGGCTGGATGCGTTCCATGCCGGCAATCCCGATGGGGCGAAGGCGGCGCTCGCCGAATGGGAGCAGGCCAACCCCGCGCCGCGCTCCACCATTGCGCAGGTGGCGGACCATATCGATCATATCGTCAAGCGCAGCGGCATCGATCATGCCGGCATCGGCGGCGATTTCGACGGGATGGCGACGACCACCCAGGGCATGGACGATGTCTCCGGCTATCCCGCCCTGTTCGCCGAACTGGCGCGCCGCGGCTATTCGCAGACCGACCTCGAAAAAATCGCCAGCCGCAACATGATGAGGGTGATGCGGGGGGCGGAAGGCTATGCCGCAGCCCACCGCGCCGATCCGCCGGCCGAGAGCGCGACTACCTTCTGAACCTAGGGGTTGGCCTGCGTGCCGGCCGCCTGGCCGGAGCCCGACCCCGAGCTGGTCGCCACACCGGTCATCCAGATCACCGACATGGCGATGATCGCCAGCAGCAGGCTGATCAGCAGCACGTAGCGCACGATATGGGGGGTGCTGCCGCCGCGGGCTTCATTGGTTTCAATGTGAACTTCTTCGCCTTCGCGTTCCATGGTCCCTCCTGGGGCATGCCTCAAGGCATGTCGATAGTTGCGAAACGCGCCGCCGAAAGCTTCGTTCCGCTTGCGCGCCGGGCGGGGTCTCCCCTCAGTCGCGCAGCAGCTCGTTGATCCCGGTTTTGGCGCGGGTCTGGGCGTCGACCGTCTTGACGATCACCGCGCAGTAGAGCGACGGACCGGGCGAGCCGTCGGGCAGCGGCTTGCCGGGCAGCGAACCCGGCACCACCACCGCGAAGGGCGGCACCTTGCCGATGTGGATCTGGCCGCTGGCGCGATCGACGATCTTGGTCGAGGCGCCGATGAACACCCCCATCGACAGCACCGCGCCGGTCCCGACGATCACCCCTTCAGCCACTTCCGAACGCGCGCCGATGAAGCAATCGTCCTCGATCACCACCGGGTTCGCCTGCAGCGGCTCGAGCACGCCGCCGATTCCCGTGCCGCCCGAAATATGCACGTTCCTGCCGATCTGGGCGCAGCTGCCGACGGTCGCCCAGGTATCGATCATGCTGCCCTCGCCGATATAGGCGCCGATGTTGACGAAGCTGGGCATCAGCACCACGCCCCTGGCGATATAGGCGCCCTGCCGCGCCACCGCCCCGGGCACGACGCGGAAGCCGGCGTCGCGGAACCGGTTCTCGCCCCAGCCTTCGAATTTGGACGGCACCTTGTCGAACGCCTGCGAACCGCCGGAGCCGCCGGGAATGACGGTGTTGTCGTTGAGCCGGAAGGACAGCAGCACGGCCTTTTTAAGCCATTGGTTGACCTTCCAGCCGCCGCTGCCGTCCGGCTCGGCGACCCGCGCGGAACCGGTATCGAGCAACATCAGCGCCTCGTCGACCGATTTGCGGACATCGCTGCTGGCGTGGGTCACGCTGTCGCGGGTTTCCCAGGCGGCTTCGATTGCGGCTTCGAGGGCGGACATGCGGCTGGCTCCATCGGCTAATCCCGGGCGGCTGCGCCTATCGCCTGAGCGGGCGCAGGACAAGCACCGATGCGCTGCCTTCCGCCCCGCTGGCGATATTGCGGATAAGCCGTTAGAGGCGCGCCAGACAATTCATCGCCGGGATTATTTGGCCAGCGGCGCGGCCGCCGCGGCATTGTCGGGCAGGCCTCCCAATTGGCTCACCAGCTTGGTATAGGCGTCGAGATAGGCGAGCACGATGATCTGGCCGATCGCGGTATCCTGATAGCCGCCGCCGGCGGCGCCGCCAAAGGTGCCGCCGAAAAAGCCGCCGCCGCCGCCGCCGAAGCTGACGTCGGACTTGCGGGAATAGCCTTCGACCAGCGCCGTTTCCTCGGTCGTCCGGGCATTGACCACCGAGAGCGTGACATTGGCCTCGCCCTTCTTGACGTTGATGCCGCCGGCGATCGCGCCGAGGCCGCGGCCGAACATGCCGCCGAATCCGCCGAGCACGCCGCCAATATTGGTGCCGCCCGAATTGCGGTTGGCGGTGACGATATTGGGTTCGAGGAAATAATCCGCAGTGCGCACCTGGCGCTTGCCGACATTGGAGCCGGACTGCAGCTCGCCATTATCGGCCATTGCCCGTTCCATCGCGCGGCTCTGCATCGCGCGCCCGCGGTTGACCAGGCTGAAGCAGCCGGATTGCTGGACGAAAATCTTGAGGATCGCCTCGGGGCTGCCGAGATTATACTCGCGCCACCACTGGGTTTCCGGCTCGACGATCGCGATCGCGCCGAGATTGCGCGTGCAGTGCGGGATTTCCCGTGTGCCGCGGGCCTGCGACTGCCGGCCAGACGAGCCGCGATCCGCCGCCAGCGCGGGCGCTACCGCAAGAACAACCGCGAGTGCAGTCAGGCTGCCGAACAGCTTTTTCATAAAATTCCCCTTTCAGCCCGTAAATGCCGTGCGCGGCGAATCGCGCGGATTCGGGCACAGGCTGGCCGCGCAGTCTAAGCCCTAGTTTTTCCCAGCACAATTAGCGAATTGCGGGCGCGGTGACGGGAAACCGGGCATAGGCTCAGATGGCCGCCATGTTGTCGATCAGCCGCGCCTTGCCGATGCGGGCGGCGACGAGCAACCGGGCCGGGCGGCTGCCGCGCGCGGGTAAGGTGGCAAGCGTTTCGGCATCGCAGAGCTGGGCGTAATCGACCGCGGTGAACTCGGCGGCGAGAAGGGCCTGGCTCAGTCGTTCGAGACTTTGGGCTACCTGCGCCCCTGCACCGATAGCGGCAATCGCATCCCGCATCGCGCGCGGCAGGGCGGCGGCGCGGGCGCGCTCGTCCGGGGTCAGATAGGCGTTGCGCGAACTCATCGCGAGGCCGTCGGCTTCGCGCAGGGTGGGGAGGCCGAGGATATTGCCAACCTGCGGCCGGGTCAGGTCGAGATCGCGGGCCATGCGGCGGATTACCGCAAGTTGCTGCCAGTCCTTCTCGCCGAACAGGGCGATATCGGGCAGCACCTGATTGAACAGCTTGCATACCACGGTCGCCACGCCGTCGAAATGGCCGGGCCGCGCGGCGCCGCACAGTCCCTCGCTGACGCCGGATACGGAGATATTGGTGGCATAGCCGGCCGGATACATTTCCGCGACGTCCGGCGCCCAGACCAGCGACACGCCTTCGCCGCGCAGCAGGTCGAGGTCGCGCGTTCGCGGCCGGGGGTAGGCGGCAAGGTCCTCACCTGCGCCGAACTGGCGGGGATTGACGAAGATCGAGACCGCGACATGGGCGGCGCGCGCCTTGGCCTCGCGCACCAGTGTCAGATGGCCGTCATGCAGCGCGCCCATAGTCGGCACCAGCGCCAGCAGTCCGTCGCGCCTGATCGCGGTCACAGCACTGCGCAGTGGATCAAGCCGTTCGATAATTTGCATGGCGCCCGCCCCTTCGATAGAACCCTGCCACCAGTCAGCCTTGCCAGCCTAGCGCCGGACCGGGCGAATCGACAACCCTTTGAGAAAGCGATCCCCTGCCCAGTGGTCCCGCATCGCATTGTATTCGCCAACGAAAAGGGCGGCACCGGTAAATCGACCACGGCCGTCCACGTCGCCATTGCGCTCGCCTATCAGGGCGCGAAGGTGGCGGCGATCGACCTCGATCCGCGCCAGCGAACGCTGCACCGCTATCTGGAGAACCGCAGCGAAACCGAGCGGCGGCGCGGCGTCAGCCTGCCGGGCGCCCGATTTGCCGTCTTTGAGGGCGATTCGATCGAGGCGCTCGATGCCGCCACGGATGAACTCGGCGAAGGCATGGACTTCCTGGTGTTCGACACCCCCGGCCGCGACGATCCCTTCGCGCGCCATGCCGCCACCAGCGCCGATACGCTGGTGACGCCGCTTAACGACAGCTTCGTCGATTTCGACCTGATCGGCCAGGTCGATGCCGAAACCTTCAAGATCCGCCGCCTGTCGTTCTATGCCGAACTGATCTGGGAGGCCCGCAAGAAACGTGCGATGGCGACGATCAAGGACCAGCGGCGCGAAATGGACTGGGTCGTGGTCAGAAACCGCACCCAGCATGTCGAGGCGCGCAACATGCGCCGGCTGGAAGGGGCGCTCACCGAATTGTCAAAGCGAGTCGGCTTCCGCGTCGCCAATGGGCTGTCCGAACGGGTGATCTTCCGCGAATTGTTTCCCTCGGGGCTGACACTGCTCGACAAAGGCCAGCTGGGCGAGCTCGGCACCAGCCATCTGGTCGCCCGCCAGGAAATGCGCGCGCTGCTCGCCGGGCTCAATCTGCCGGTGCCGGCCAAGGCGCCGGCTGAGGATTTGATCACGGCGCAGGCATGAAGCTGCTCTGGTTGCTCGTATTGGCGATACTTGCCTGCAAGCTTGTGACCGGGCGCTGGCCCTGGGAACTTATCGGCCGGCCCAGGCGTTTGGATCGCAAAAGACGAGCCCGCGCCTTGCTGGGGGTTCCCGAGAATGCCAGCCATACCGACATCGTCGACGCTCACCGCCGGTTGCTCGCGATGGTTCATCCCGACCGCGGCGGCACCAACGAGCAGGTGCACGAAGCCAATGCCGCGCGCGATCTGCTGCTCGGCGCTTTATCGAAAGACCGGATCGGGAAGTAAGCCTACGCGCGGTGAGACCCCGCGCGCCTTTGCCAAATCCACGCAAGCTATCTCGGCTTCGCGGCACATGGCCGAAGTTTTTCAGCATTCAGGGAGTTAAAATGACCCACCGCTTTCATCCTACTGTGCTTCGCGAATACGACATTCGCGGCATTATCGGCGAAACCCTGGGACCGGATGACGCTCGGGCCATCGGCCGCGGCTTCGCCACCTTGCTGCGCCGGGCCAAGGGCGACGGGGCCGGCAGCAAGGTGGCGGTCGGCTATGATGGGCGGGTCAGCTCGACGATGCTGGAGGAGGCGCTGGTCGCAGGCCTGCTCGAAACCGGGGTCGATGTCGTCCGGATCGGCATGGGACCGACGCCGATGCTCTATTACGCCGAGGCGTCAGCCGAAGATGTAGACGGCGGCATTCAGATAACTGGCAGCCACAATCCCGCCAATTACAATGGCTTCAAGCTGGTATTCCAGGGGCGTCCGTTTTTTGGCGCGGACATCCTCGAGCTCGGCCGGATGGCGGAGGCCGGGGACTGGCTCTCCGGCGAGGGCAAGGCCGAGCGCCGCGAGGTCCTGACCGCCTATATCGATCGACTCATCGAAGGTCTGGCGGGGATCGGCGACGATCGGCTGGCCGCTCTTCGGATCGGTTGGGACGCGGGCAACGGCGCGGCCGGCCCCGCGCTCGAACTCTTGACTGCCAAAATCCCTGGGGAGCATCATCTTCTCTTTACCGAGGTTGACGGGAACTTTCCGAACCATCATCCGGACCCGACCGAGGAGAAGAACCTTGCCGATCTGAAGGCGCTGGTCGCGGACAAGAGGCTCGATTTCGGAGTAGCTTTCGATGGCGATGGCGACCGCATCGGTGCGGTTGACGGGCAGGGCCGGGTGATCTGGGGTGATCAGTTGCTTATGATCTATGCCGAGGATCTGCTCCGCCAGGTGCCCGGGGCGGTGATTATCGCCGATGTGAAGGCATCCCGGGCTCTATTCGAGAAAGTCTCAAGGCTGGGTGGACGCCCGCTTATGTGGAAAACCGGACACAGCCTGATTAAATCCAAAATGAAGGAAACAGGCGCCCCCCTGGCCGGGGAGATGAGCGGGCATGTGTTCTTCAAGCATGAATATTACGGCTTCGACGACGCGCTATACGCCGCGATCCGCCTGATTGCCGCCTCGGCGCGGCTGGGCAAATCGGTGACCGAACTGCGCAGCGAAATGCCGCCGCTGGTCAACACGCCCGAATTGCGCTTCCAGGTGGACGAATCCCGCAAATTCGCGGTGATCGGCGAGGTCAAGGACCGGCTGGCGGGTGCGGGCGCCGATGTCGATGACACCGACGGCGTGCGCGTTTCGACCGAAGACGGCTGGTGGCTGCTGCGCGCCTCCAACACCCAGGACGTGCTGGTCGCCCGGGCAGAGAGTTCGGACCAGGCGGGGCTCGACCGGCTGATGCAGCAGATCGATGCACAGCTGGCTGCCTCCGGGCTGGAGCGGGGCGACCAGGCCGGGCATTGAGGTTGAGGCGAAAGCGTTTGCGCTAAATCATCAGCGCCGGCTCATGGCCCTGGTCGACCGCATAACCCGCCTCGCGCCAGGCTTTCATCCCGCCGTCAAGCGCGACTGCCCGGCGGAAGCCGAGTTCGCGCAGGGTGGCGGCGGCGAGGGTGGAAATCTTGCCGAATTCGCAAACGGTCAGAATTTCCATATCCGGGTCGGGGAAATGCTCATCGACTTTGATTTCGAGCTGGCCGCGCGGGAGATGACGCGCGCCGGGTATGCGTGATTTTTCCCAGGCGTCGCGTTCGCGGACGTCGAGCACGATGAAATCGTTGGCGCGGGTCTCGAGCCTGCGAGTTAATTCGGCCATGGCCATGAAGGGTGTGGCCGAGGCGGCGTTCGCCAGCAGTTGCTGCACGGTCATCCCGCCGGAAATATTGGTTCGCAGCGCTTCTGTCAGATGGGTCGGTATGGCGAGGTCGAGCGATCGCATCATCGCCACGAAATCGGCTTTGCCCCGCCGCTGAAGCCGGGGGTTCTGCTCCCGTTCGGCGCCGATCGTCGATGAACCCTTGTTCTGATAGTCGTGCGCGGGGAAGATCCTGGTCTCGTCGGGCAGCGCCAAAAGCTTGCCGAACAGGCTGTCATACAGGGCCTCGGGATCGCCAGTTGGCAAATCTGTGCGGCCGGTGCCGCCGATCAGCAGAGTGTCGCCGGTGAGGAGGGCATCGCCAAACTGGATGCACATCGAATCGCTGGTATGGCCGGGCGTGTGCAGCGCCTTGAGGCGCAGTTCGCCCAGGATGAGCTGATGGCCATCATCGAGCGGGAGATCGACGTCGTTCGCGCCGGCGAAGCGGTGCATGACGATGGGCACGCTGAAACGCTGCCGCAGGATGCGCGCGGCGGTAAAGTGATCGGCATGGGTATGCGTCTCGATCACATAGCGCAGCGACAGGCCTTCGCGCGCCAGCAGGCCGGCGGTCCGTTCGACCTGACCCTGAGCGGGATCGATCACCGCGGCTGCGCCGGTTTCCTCGCAACCGACAATGTACGACCGGCACCCGCCGTTGGCAATCGTATGGAAGTGCATGGCCTGTGCTCCCCATTTGTGGGGGGCATAATGCGCCGCCCCGGAATGGAGCGCAAGCCGCCGGTATTTCCACGGCTCCGGTTGCACACCATCGCCGAAATGGGGGCTGGGCGGGAGCCCATTACCGCGGCAGCACGACGCGACGGGACCAACCCGCCCGGCCAGCTATCGATAAGTTGGGTCAGTAGGTCAGGACGATCTTCCCCCGCACGTTTCCGCCGGCAACCTCGGCCATCGCCGCCACCGCTTCTTCCATGGGATATGTGCGCTGGATGGAGACCTTGAGCTTGCCGGCATCCACAAGCGCGGCGGCATTGGCAAGGGCGGCGGCGTCGGGTGCGCCGAACGTCATCGCGGCGCGCACACCATGCTTGGCCGCTTCGCCTTCGTCTGGCTGATTGGTCAGGGACACAAGGATGCCGCCCGGCTTCAGCAGGCCCCACGACCGCGCCTGTGCTGGCGGGCCGAAAGCATCGAGGACCATGTCGAAATCGCCGATCGTTTCTTCGTAGGCCATGGTGCGATCGACAACATGGTCCGCGCCGAGGCTGCGCACGAAGTCCATGGAGGCGGGCGAAGTTAGCGCGGTGACTTCGGCGCCGAGGGCCTTGGCAAGCTGAACTGCGATGCTGCCCACGCCGCCGGCAGCGGCATGAACCAGCAGGCGGGATCCCGGGCCGACTTGCCCGGCATCGAGCGCGGCCTGCGCGGTGACGACCGCAACCGGCAGCGCTGCCGCTTCGACCAGCGACAGGCTGGCCGGCGTCTTGGCCACCGCGCCTGCCGATACGGCCAGCACATCGGCGAACACCCCGATGGGGCCGACCGATCCATAGACGCTATCGCCAAGGGCAAATCCGCTCACGCCCTCACCGAGTCCGGTAACGGTTCCTGCGAATTCGTTGCCGATGGTGAAGGGGAAGGGAACCTCGAGCATGTCCTTCATGTACCCGTCACGAACTTTCCAGTCGACGGGATTGACTCCGGTCGCCGCGACCGAAACGCGCAGCTGGCCAGCGGCCAGTTCGGGTTCCGTGACCTGGTTGACGGTGACAACTTCTGGACCGCCATAGGCTGTGATCTGAATGGCTCTCATCGTATTCTCCTGGAACTCCGGCCGCGGCCATGATGGTGCAGAACTCCGGCCGCGGCCATGATGGTGCAGAACCTGGCTGGTCCTGACCGGAGTGGTCCTTCCATCGGGCAGGCTGGCGATGCTGTGGTGCGGGAAAGCGTCCTAAAGGACGTTCGCCGCGATCTTTTCCAACGCGATTCGCGCGTCTTCAACGCTTTCGATGTGCGGCAGGCTGAACGCCAGACGGTCTGCGCCGGCATCTTCATAGATGCGCCGCAGTTCGCGGCTGTCGTCGCCAGGCGCAAGGATCACGCCGATCTCGAAATGCGCGATATCGCGGCCCGCTTCGTCGGCATGGGCCATGATCTTCGCGCGGCCCTGTCGCAAGTGCTCCGGCCCGGTCATGTCGGTTTCCGACAGCGTCAGCAGGCGCGTGCCGGCGTAAGCGGGCAACCAGCCTTCGCAATGCTGGCCAACGCGCTTCAGAACGCCGTCGCTATAGCCGCCCAGCAGGATCGCAGGGTGCGGCTTGCTGACCGGGCGCGGGTACATCTGCACCTCGGGAAATTTAAAGAAGTCGCCGTCGAAGGCAAACGCGTCCTGCGTCCACAGGCCCTTCATCACCGCGATGCTTTCCATGGTATAATCCCAGCGTCGTTCAAAACTGCCGCCGCTGGCCTCGATCTCGATCCGGCTCGCGCCCCCGGTGCCCAGGCCCAGCAAAAACCGCCCGTTGCTGTAGGCGTCGATCGAGGCCACCTGCTTGGCCACATCAACCGGGTGCTTCATCGGCATGATCAGCACGCCGGTCGATACTTCGAGCCGGGTGGTAAGGGCGGTCGCGCGCGCCGCGCCGATCAACGGGTCCTGATAGAATGGCACGCCATGGGTGTGCGGACCCTTGATCTCTTCGCGGACGGGGCGAACCGTGTGATGGCCGGTCGTCAGCCAATCGAACCCGATCTGTTCGGCAAGCCGCCCGATTTCTCCCATGTCGACATCGTTGATCGGCACGCCCGGATCGGCGAACGGCCTGCTTACGCCAATTTTCATCGAGGCTCTCCCACCAGCGGATGATCAGACCGGCGAAACGCCGCCCATCACCCGTAGAAAAATTTCATCATTTCGCTCTTGGCCACCACCCGTTCGCGCCGGGCGGCGTTGGAGGTGACAGGGTCGTCCGGCGATGCTTCGTCCGGGTTGTAGATCGGGCCAGACCCAAGCGCATCGATAGCGCCGCGTGCCAGGACTTCGGTGTCCGACGCGCCGGTAGCCTCAACCGGAATGCCGCGTTTGGCCAGCGTTTCGCGTAGCATCGGCGTATCGGCGATCTTGAACAGCAGCGTGAGCACATCAACGCCGCGCGGCGTCAGTTCGGCCCACAGCGATTCGCACAGGTTAAGCGCAAATCCCTTGGTTGCGCTATAGATCCCGGACTGCGCGACGCCGCCAAAGGCGGCTTCCGACCCGACCACGATCAGGCCGCCGCCGCCGCTGTCGACCAGACGGCGGCCGAAATGGTGGAGCGCTTCGGTCAGGAACAGAACGTTGCGCTGGATCGTGGCAGCCCAGGTTGCATGGGGCTGGTCGACGAATTGCGCGCCCGATGCCTCGGCGCCCGCGTTGAAGACGGCGAGCGTCAGCGGCAGGTCGGCCGTGGCGGCTTCGATCCGGGCGACCGCATCGGGCGCGCCGAGGTCGAGCACAAGGGTCCGTGCCTCCACCCCAAGCGCCCGAACTGCTTCGGCCGCGCGGGCCAGCTTGTCTTCCCGCCGGGCGATTAGCAGGCAATTCATGCCGCGCCGGGCCAGATCGGTTGCAAACGCAAGGCCAAGGCCGTCCGATCCGCCGGTGACGAACGCCCATTTGCCGGGCGCAATGGCTGGGGACTGCGTCATCCGGCGGCCACTTCGGGCTGGCCGGCAGGATTCTGGCCCGCAGGATTCTGGCCGCCGGTGATACCCATCTTGCGGTTGAGGTCGTCCATGTCGAGATATTCGCGCCATTTAACGATCAAGCCCTCGGCGTTGAATTCATAGATCGCGACCATCTGGTGCGGGCACGGCCGCCCCATGATCATCGCAGTATCCGACCGTTCCTGCATTACCATGCGATCGTTCGACACAATGTTGACTTCATTGCATTTGTTATTGGTGGCGAATGTCATCTGGTGGAGGATTTCGGCGCGCAGGGCATCCTTGCCCTTGATCACCGGGCCGCCCGGAACCCACAATTGCCATTCCGCATCTTCGGCAAAGAACGACAGGATCTTCTCCACGTCGGGACGCACTTCGTCACTGCCGTCGCCCCAGGCGTCGTGCATTGCGCGGACTTTGTTCTCAAGCTCGATACCCATGATGCGTTCCTTCGATCCGCGGTTTAGTTGCCGGCCGCCAGAGCGCGCGTGACGCTGATGAATGGCACGGTGCAGCTTTGCCCCCCATCGACGGGATAGAGCATCCCGTTGACGTAGCGTGATTCGTCAGAGGCCAGAAACAGCGCCATCGCCGCGATGTCCTCGGGCTCGCCGATGAACGGCGTGTTGAGAACCTCCAGGAACAGCCGGTCCATTTCCGGCGTTGACCACTGGATTTTGGCCGGAGTCTGCGTCGGGCCGGGCAGGATCGCGTTGCTGCGGATGCCGCGCTTGCCATATGTGGCGGCGATGGCCTGCACGAACCAGTTGAGCGCCGCCTTCGACGAACCATAGCTATAGGCGGTGATATCACCGCCCATCGAACTGCCCGACGACGTGGAGATGATCGAGCCGCGCCCGCGTTCGAGCATGTGCGGGATCGCCAGCTTGCTCGCAATCACTGCGCCCAGCACGTTGACCCGCAGGTTGGCGAAGAAGATTTCCGGATCGAACGCCAAAAAATCCATGTCACGCATGGCGTGTTCGGTGTTGGTATATAGCGCGTTGTTGAACAGCACGTCGATCTGGCCGAAATCGTCGACGGTGGTCGCAATCATCCGGGCGAGATCGTCTTCATTGCCGACATCCACCGTGATCGAACGCGCCTTGCCGCCTGCTTCGACAATGGCCTGCGCCACGGTTTCGGCCGGCTCCGCCCTGATGTCGGCGACGATTACGGTCGCGCCTTCGCGCGCGAACAGTTCAGCGCTCGCCCTTCCGATACCGCTGCCGCCGCCGGTTACGATGCAGACCTTGTCCGCAAGCCTCGCCATGTTTCAATTCTCCTCCTAGCCCGATACGGCGTTCGTTGCGGGCAGAGTCGCGATTTTCCGGGGGCACGTTACCTGTCGAACGGCTAGTGTAGCGAGGCCAGCGTCGTGTGCGAGAAGTGCGTCGAACCATTGATCTGGCCGATATGCCCGGGCGCACGATCGCCGGGCCGGCAGCGGCAATTCGCCAGCGCAATGATCATGGGACTTTCAAACCCCTTTCCAACGACAGGTTATTCGATCGCCGCCCGGCGACAGCGGGGCGGTGAAAAGCAAATGACTGATCTGTCTGGGAGGACGCATCCATGATTTCAAATTGCTACACCAAGAGCCTTGTCGCCTTGTTGCTGGCGACTGCGGCAACACCGGTTTTCGCGCGGGACAATGCGGCCGCGCCGCCACAAGCTGACGAAACGGGCCAGACATTCGGCCAGGACAATGGCGACATTATCGTCACCGCGCGCCGCACGGCTGAAAATATCCAGTCCACGCCGGTTTCGGTCACCGCGTTCGGGACCGAATCGCTGCGCCAGGCGCAGATTCGCGATACGCAGGACTTGCTGTTCAAGACGCCGGGCGTGTTCCTCGCCGGATCGGGCGGGCGCGAGAATTCGAATTTTTCGATCCGCGGCCAGTCAAAGGCGCTCGCGGGCAACAGCGCGCCGGGCGTGATCAGCTATTTCGCCGATGTGCCGGCGCCGACGCTGGGTTCCAGCATCCCCATTTACGACATTTCATCGGTGCAGGTCCTTAAGGGGCCGCAGGGGACGCTATTCGGCCGCAATACCACGGGCGGCGCGATCCTCTATTACCCGACCACGCCCACGTATAACGTCGAAGGCTATGTTCAGGGCTCTTATGGGAGCTACAACGCCATCATCGGCGAAGCGGCGATCAACCTACCCATCGTCGACCAGAAGGTGGCGCTGCGCATTTCAGGCCAATATCAGAAGCGCGATGGCTGGACGAAGAATATCGGCGTTGGCAAGGATGCCGACGATCTCAATTCGCGGGCGCTGCGCGGCACGCTGCTGCTGGAGCCGGTCGAAGGGGTCAAGAACACCACCATTGTTGACTATTACCGCAACCGTTCGACCGGCGGTGCGTCGGTGCTGGCCGACGTGTTCGCGGGGCCGAATGCTTTGACTTTTACGGGTACGCTTTCGGGGGCGCAGGCCCAGCTTGCCCTGCAACGAGCGCGCGGCGTGCGCACTATCAACTCCGATATCGACGCGTTCGAGCACGCGGACCGCTTCGGAATTACCAACCGCACCGAGGCAACGCTCTCCGAAGCGATCCAGCTGGTCAACATCTTCGGCTATCGCCACACCAAAATCGATTATTTCTCGAGCGTCGATGGCCTGCCGACCCTGATTTCCGACGGCACCGGCGTCATCCCCGGGAACCTGCCCGTGATGGTCGTCGGTGGCCGCCAGACGTCGGACGTCGAGCAGTTTACCGACGAATTGCAGCTGCGGGGCAAGGCCGCCGACGGCAAGCTGGACTGGCTGGTCGGGGGCTTTTACCTCAAGAGCAAGCCCAAGGGGCCGACTGGCACCTATATCCCGATCTTCATCCTGCCCGGCATCACCAACGCGCCGTTCAATTATGGATTCTTTACCGAAACCAGCAAGGCGCTGTTCGCCAATGTGACCTACAAGCTTGATTCGATTGCCGATGGTCTGCGCTTCAATGCCGGTTTCCGGCACACCTGGGACGAGACCAGCGCCTGCGTGGGTAGCGGCACCTCGCCTGATCCGGTGCTTTCGCCCGCAGACTGCACCAATGCGGTTGCCGCGATCAGGAACAGCAGCGTGAACAGGATCAAGTCGAAGGCCCCGACGTGGACCCTCGGGCTGGACTGGCAGGCCTCGCCCGAGCTGTTCTTCTATGCCGTCACTCGCCGCGGCTACCGCGCGGGCGGCATCAACACCCCGACGCTGGCTGGCCGGCTGGCTAGGTTCCAGTCGTTCAATCCTGAAAAAGTAACCGATGTGGAAGCCGGCGTCCGTTCGGATTTCCGCGCCGGCGATGTCGCCATCCGCTTTAACGCCTCGCCGTTCATCGGCTGGTACAGCAACGTGCAGGTCCCGATCGCCGGCCTGAGCACGCAGGCGACCTGCAGCACGGTGACGCCCGGCGGAACGTCGGCGCCCAAGTCGCCCGACGGCGATTGCAACCGCGACAACGATCCGAGCGGCAGCACCCTGCTGGTCAACGCCGGATCCACCCGCGTCGCCGGCATCGATCTTTACGCGCGGATCGCGCCGACGCCCAACCTGT
>JAYVWX010000046.1:0-4085 GCA_043785715.1 Novosphingobium sp.
TCCGACCAGCGATGGAAGCCGGTTTCGCCGTCGACCAGCTGGGCGGTGATGCGGATCGTGTCGCCAGCCTTGCGGACGCTGCCTTCGACGATGGCGCCAACCCCGAGCGCGTGCGCGATGGCGCGAGCGTCGCCATCGTGGCCCTTATAGGCGAAACTCGACGTTCTTGAGGCAACGTGCAGGCCAGGCGCATGCGAGAGCAGGTTGATCAGCTCTTCGGCGATACCGTCGCCAAGGTAATCGAGGCCGGGATCGCCGGTCAGATTGGCGAAGGGCAAAACCGCCACTGCAGTTCGCGGATCGGCCAGTTGCGACAGCGCGGCAGTCTCATGAACCAGGCGGTATCCCAGGCTGCGCACGGTGATGAGCTGGTCGGCATCATGTCCCAGGGCTTTGCGCAGAGCGGCGATATGGACCTGGACAGCGTTTTCCTCGATCGTCACATTTGGCCACACCGCGGCCATCAGTTCGTCCTTGGTGACCAGGTCGCCTTCGGCTTCGGCCAGCACTGTCAGCAGCTCGAGCGCCTTGCGTCCGAGAGTGATCGGGGTCTCGCCCGCCATGAGCTGGCGGTGAGGCTGCAATGTCAGGTGACCGATCCGATATAAGCGCTCGGCCATTGCAAGACTCCTTGGCGCAAATATTGTCACGCCTCGGTAGGTATTACAATCGCTAACCTCAAGTAATTAAGGATCAGGTCACCCTATCAGATGGCGCGCCGCACGTTCGAGCAATGGCACATCGTCGGCCACTTCACCAAGCAGCACGACTTCGCCGGTGGGCAGCCGGCGCACGACCAGCAGGGCGAATTCGCTGCCGTCCGCCGCCACCGTGGCGAGCGGCTGATGGTCGAGTTCGCGCAACCTGGCGCCAAGCCGCTCGGCTGCGGTCTGGCGCGGCATTGCCGGAGCGCCCAGTTCCTCGCGGCGCAGCTTGCGCTCATCTGCGACCACGGCCTTGAGGCCGCCGGGCGCTGCTACCAGGTAATCGGCGAGGGCGCCACGCTGCAGGCCAAGCCGGTGAGCATGGCCGATCGCCGAGCCATATTCAGCCAGTCGCGTCTTGTCATAGTCCGCGCCGAACACCAGCTTGACCACCGGCGTCATCGGCGCCCGGTCCTGGACCGTCAGGCCGGAATCGGCGATTAACTCGGCGAAGCTTTCGGGCTGGGCGGCAGCGGCGAGAGAGAAATCGAACGCCCGGCCAATTGCGGCATAGAGCGTCTGACGCGAGCGATCTTCGGAACCCTGTGCGGCCCGCGCCAGCTCACGCGCCGAGGCCAGCCAGTCGGCAAGCGCCATTGTCCCGGGGTCTTGCTCGTTCAATTCGATGACAATGCCGCTGGAAGCTATCGCGCCGCCGCTTTCCGGCTCAACCCAGTCCATCGGTTCCGGCGGAAGGGCATCAACCAGTTCGAAGGGATCGCCCTGCGCGGTAAGTGCCGCGAATTGTTCGAGCAGTTCGAGGGGAAGTTCGCTGCTGCTGTTTGCAGATTCGCCGGGGGCCCCGGATACTTCCAGGGCAGAAAGTTCGAGTGGCTCATCGATCCCGAGTTGGGTTTGCGGCCACCCCAGTTCACTTAGTCCGTCGATCGGCAGGGCCAGATCGAGAATGCCGTCGTTCCCCTCCCCATCTTCGTCTTCATCTTCTTCCTCGTCATTGTAAGCGACCAGGGCGAGCGGCGCGGACCATTCGGGCAACGCTTCGTCGGTGAAGCCGAATTGCGCGACCGGTTCCGACACCGCGTCATGCGCCAGTGCAGGCGACAATTCCGGCGCCAGGTCGAGAGCACGATCGATTTCGGCCATCAGCGCGTCGGTGGTCTGCTGGTCTGCCAGCTCCTTCCAATTTATCACGCCGTAGATGAAATCGATGGTGTCATCGTCGCTCGAGAAGGGCAGCAGAATTCCCCGATACATGACCGTCGTGCCATGCTGATTGACGAATTCCGCCTCGAAGCCGATCGGCGCCTGATTGGCGATAATCTGCAGGTAATGGTCGGTAATGCGCGAAAGCAGCGAGCGGCTGGGCACATCCGACAGCTTGGCAATCGGACCTTGCGTGCCGCACTCCCCGGCCAGCTTGTTCCCCAGATAGATTACCGCCGGATCCTCGATGCCGCTGGTGAAGTCGAGCAACACGCTGAACGGCCCGAAGTCCGGTAGCGCTTCGGGATCGAGTTCCTCGATCGACGGGAAGCTGCGGTCGAGCAGCAGACTCGCCCAGAAATTATACGCGCGCACCTGCATTCTGCGTTCGTCCGTGCCGATGGTTGACGGCGGCGCCTCGCGGCCGGTTTCATCGTCCCCGTCATCGTAGTCGAGGTTGTCCCCTCCCGGCGAATCCTGACCCGAAAAGTAACCGCGCAACATATCCATGTGGAACCCCCAGAGACCCTGTTGCCCGCCCTTGTGCCCCAACGTGGTAAACTTACCGTTAAGCGTCGCAAGGGAACGTCGGGAGAGACTCAGCCGGGGGGAATTTTGCCGGTAACGCCATCGACCCGGCCCTCGCCCGGCTGCGGCATCGGCGCGAACAGACGCAGCAGGATCAGCGTTATCAGCAGGAAGATGGAGGCGGCGTGGAGCGCGAATGGCAAGTCGAACCAGTCGGCCAGCACCCCCCAGGTCCAGGAGCCGACCGCCATGCCGCCGAAGGTGATCGCCTGGTATATCGACAGGCAGCGGCCGAGAATCTCCTCGGGGGACCGCATCTGCATGGCGACATTGACTGTCGTCAGCCCGGCAACCCAGCCCGCCCCGGCGATGAAGGTGGCGGGCATTGCCGCGGTGATTGAATCGGCGCTCGCCAGCATGGTCTGCGCGGCGATGAAGGACAGCGTCGCCGCGGTCACCACCGCCTGGGTGCCCCAGCGCCGGCGCGCCGGGCCGATCACCAGCGCCGCAAGGATCGAGCCGACGCCGAACAGGGCCAGCAGCATGCCGAATTCGACCTCGGTACCGTGCAGCTGGCTGCGCACCACCGCTGGCAGCAGCGCCTGATAGCCGGCGATGCCGAAGCCCAGCGCCAGGCCGTGCAGCAGCACCCGGCGAATCGGCGCGGAGGCGGCGCAGAAGCGCAGGCCGGTGGCGATCGCCGGCAGCATCGGCTGGCGATCGATGGTGCTGGGTTCGGGCTTCCAGCGCAGGAGCACGAAGATCGCCGCGGGCCGGCAGAGGGCATTGACCGCAAAGGCCAGCGCGACGTTCCAGAGCGAAATCAGCAGCCCGCCCACCGCCGGGCCGATCGTGCGCGCCAGATTGAACGAAACCGTGTTGAGCGCGATTGCCTGCGGCAGGTCCCGGATCCCGACCTGCTGGCGAACCGAGGCTTGCCAGGCAGGCGAATTAAGCGCGGTGCCGATGCCGAGCAGCAGCGTCAGCACCAGCAGCAGCATCGGCGACATTACCCCCCGATAAGTCGCCGCCGCCAGCACCACCGAAACCAGCAGCATCGCGTTCTGCGAGGCGAGCATCACCCGCCGCCGGTCGTAATTGTCGGCAATGGCGCCGGCCAGGATGCCGAACACCATGATCGGCAGGGTGGTCGATGCCTGGACCAGCGCCAGCATCCGGTGCGAATCGGTCAGGCTGGTCATCAGCCAGGCGGCGCCAACCGACTGCATCATCGCGCCGAGGTTGGAGGTGAGATTGGCGATCCAGATCGCGCGGAAGGTCGAATAGCGAAACGGCGCCAGCGCCCCGCCGGGCAGCATATGCTGCGATACCCGCGGCTCCAGAGGTGATTCCACATCCGCCATCGCTTGGCGGTTAAGGCGCGCGGGTCTCGGCGGCAAGCCCCGGCGGCAGGCTCATGGAGGCGTTGACGGCCCGGCTGACAGCGGGGCGCTTGCCAGCCGGCGGCGGTCCAGGGCATGCTGCGCCGCTGTGAGACATCCGCCGTCGCCCTGCAACAGCATCTGCCGGATCGATCCGGAGACGGGCTGGTGCCTGGGCTGCAAGCGCACCCTCAAGCAGATCGCCGACTGGCCGATGCTGACCGTGCGGGAGAAGCGGGAGATGCTGCGCGGGCTGGATGGGCGCTAAGGCTCGGGAAGCTGGGCGGGGTCGGCTCTTTCGGGTTGG
>JAYVWX010000047.1:0-7702 GCA_043785715.1 Novosphingobium sp.
CTGCGGGTCGGCGTTGGAGCCAAGGATGGATCCTGGGAAGTCACGGCTTTTGGCCGCAATGTGTTCAACAAGGTCTATACCACCAGCGTCACGACCTTCCTCGATGCCCAGTTCCGCTTCACCGGGCGTCCGACAATATATGGTGTTTCGGCAAAGTTCCGCCTTAAATGAAGTTACCCGTGGCGGGGTGTTTCGCTTCAACGCGCCCCGCCGCTAATTGTCAGTGATTTGCAAGAGGGCAAGTTCGCCGGTCCATTTCAATTGGACACCTCATGGCACAACGTAGCGCGTGAGGCAGAGGGCGACAGGGCGGCGAGTGCGCGCCGCCGCTAGAGCGGGATGAGATTAGTCTCGCTCATTGCGAGCGCCCGATGATTTGCCGGAGCAATGTCGCAGTATCGCCGGGCAAGGCATCGCCGCGCCAGGCGACATGCTGATCGGGGCGCACCAGCAGGTAGTTGCGCTCGTACACCGGCCGCAGGTCGGGTCGTGCGAGGCGCAGGACTTCGAGCGGAATGTCGAGGCGCTGCGCCTCGCGTTCAATGGCCGCGCTGCTGCCTTCGCCGACGACGACCAGAGTGAAATACAGGCCCAGCCGGTCGTGGATCGAAACGCCGTCTTCGAGAAAGACATGCGGCAGTCGCGCACCGGGCGCCGTGTTCGGGCGGTAGGTGAGCAAATCGATTTCACCGCGATCCATTTCGTGAACGATGACCGGCGAATCGTCATAACGATAGCCGAGTTCGACGCCCCAGCTCTCATTTTCGGCGTTGCCGATCACCGCAATGTCTTGCGCGAGCTTGGTGCGCCTGGCTTGGTCGCTAGCGCTGTCGCCGTCGATACCCCCGGCCGCGCCGTAGAGTTCGCCGATCTGCATGCGTACCGCCATGTGCCGCTCGGACGCGCGAAGATGCCACCAGGCTGTGGGCTTGCGCTCGAGTTCGTAAGCGTCGAACAGCGCGTCGCCCCCCCAGCCTTGCACCGCCGCGGCAAGGATCCAGGAGAGCCCGGCCGCGTCGGCGATCCCGGAGTTCATGCCATAGCCGCCGGTCGGGACGAACTGGTGCGCGCTGTCGCCTGCGAGCAGGACGCGGCCAGAGCGGAATCGCTGGGCGACGACGAAATTGGCGGTCCAGGGATTGGCCTGTAGGATTGTATAGTCGAACGGCCGGCCGACCCACCCCTCGAGTACCTCCTGCGGGGTCTTCTTCTCAAGGTCCAGGCCCGGAATCAGCCAGGCCTGGAGCGTATAGATGTCGTCGTCGTTCTGCGCGATCAAAGTGCCCGAGCCGCTTTGATAGTGCCAGGTCACGCCCCAGCGCTGGACGACAGCGCGATCGGTGCTGCGGAAATGCACCATGTAAGCTCCAGCGACCGCCATCTCGCCGTCGAGATCGATGCCCAGCTGGCGCCTGACCCGGCTGCCGCCGCCATCGCAGCCGGCGAGGTAGGCGCAGCGGACGCGCGTCGTGGCGCCGCTCGCCTCCTCGACGATGTCTGCCGTGACGCCGTCTTCGTCCTGCGCGATCAGCTGGTCGAACCGCGTGCCGAAGCGGACGTCGATGAGCGGGTTCTCGTCTATCGCGCGCTTGAGAACGGGCTCGATCATGATCTGGCTGACCCGGAGACCGGCTTCGACCGCGTGATGGCCGTCGTTCTCCGCCGCGATTTGCGCGGCCATTTCGGCGGCAGAAGGGTAACGGAAGCGGTGCAACTCATGCCCCGACAGGCTGGTGATCCATGAGATGTCGAATGGATTGTCGCGCGGCACGCCGGCGTCTCGAAGCTTTTCGGTTAGGCCGAGCCGCCGATACAATTCCATGCTGCGGCCATTGGTGAGATCCATCTTGGGATGCTGCGTCGTCGCCGCATTGCGCTCGACCAGGATCGACCGCACGCCGTAGCGCGCGAGGTTGAGTGCGAGGGTCATGCCGACCGGGCCGCCGCCGGCGATCAGCACCGGGCATTCGATTTGGCTCACCGGTTGCCGCCTTCGCGCCAAATCGAGCCTGCTGGCGTGGATTGCATTATCACCCTCTTCGTTTGACCGGTTCTGCGCCGAAGTTGAGCAATTGGTCAGTCTTATCACGGGACAGGTTGTGGCAGCTAAGGTTCCCGGAGCGCTTGCGCGCATTGCATTATACAATCAATCCGGCATAGCTGAGAACAGGACAATAGGATCGATCGTCCGTCGGCCTGAAGACGACGCGACAGGAGCCTTAAAGCAGGCGCCCGCGCGCGGCGGACGGTTGGCAGCCCGGCTTGATGAAGACCATCTGGTCCATATCGGGCAGCGTCGTCGACATCGCCGCTGGTGCGATAGGAGGAGATAGCGGATGGCAACTCAGACCGGAACGGGCGCGGCGAGCGGCGACCTCAAGGCCGCGATCGTCAGCCCCAGCAAGCTTGCGCACATCGTGTTGCGCACCAATCAATATGCAACGATGCTCGACTGGTACAAGACGGTGCTCAACGCCAAGCCGGCGTTTGAGAACGAGAGCCTGGCGTTCCTGTCTTACGATGACGAACATCACCGCGTGGCGATCCTGAATATCCCGACGCTCGCCGAGCAGCCGGCAGGCATCACCGGCGTTCATCATGTGGCGTTCACCTACGAGTCGCTGCGCGTGCTCCTGGAAAATTTCGAACGGCTTGCGGCGCTGGGAATCTCGCCGGTCTTCACGATCAATCACGGGCCAACGACGTCGCTTTATTATGCCGATCCCGACCAAAATCAGCTGGAATTTCAGGTCGAGAATTTCGCGTCAGTCGAGGAAGCGGCCAAGTTCTTCTTCTGCGAAGCTTTCGCCGAGAACCCGATCGGGGTCGAAATCGATCCCGCCGATCTGCTCAAGCGCCTGAGAGCGGGCGAGCCCGAGGATGCCCTCAAGACCCGTCCCGATATCGGCGCCCGCTCGCTCGCCGATGTCAAGCTGCGCTAGAGCCATGTCCCGCCCTTCGCTCGAGGATCGCATTGCCGTCAGCGACGCTATCCATCTTTTCTATCGCCTGGTCGACAGCGGACGGGCGTCGCATACGGCGGACCTGTTCACCGACGACGCGCGCCTGATTTTCGGACCGGGCTCGCCCAAGCCAGGCACGATCAGCGGTCCGGAGATACGCGATGCCATGATCGCGCGGGAAGCGCTGACATCGGCTTTCACCCGGCACGTCGCGGCGAACATCATCTTCGGCGAGGCGGGAGGCGGCATCACCACCGACTACATTCTCACGCTCTACCGCTCGGACGACGAGACGCGCAGCAGTGTTCCCGCGATCGTCGCCGACGTTGCCGAAATCTGGCATCGGCATGACAAGGCGTGGCGCATGAGCGAGCGGACCATCCTTCCGGCCTTTTCGCGGCCATGACCCCGCTTTCCCGCAAAATCCTTGCCTGATGAAGCTGGCTTGCTTCGACGCCGGGAGCCAAGTGGCGCCGCATCTTGCGGTGATCGCAGCTTTGAATATTAATTGGAACGACAAGGAGAGGCAATGTGTCCGAGGAAGCAGTCAGGGTAGCCGATGCGCTCGGCGCTGCCATGCATGCGCGCGATGCCCAGGCGATCCGCGCGGTCTATGCCGATGATATCGTTGTCTGGCACGGCAGCACCGGCCAGGCGCAGACCAAGGATGAGAATGCCGGACTTCTCGCCGGCGTATTTCAAATCGCCTCGGCGCTCGAATATGTCGATATCCAGCGGCATGCGATCGAGGGCGGGGTGGTCCAGCAGCACCGGCTCGTCGGCACGTTCAAGGATGGCAAGCCGATGCCCAGTCTCAACGCCTGCCTCGTCATCAAGGTTAGCGGCGGGTTGATCACCAGGATCGATGAGTATTTCGACGGCTCGACCTATGCCGAGGTGTGGGATCGCCTCGCCGCGCTGGCTGGCGCCAAGCCCGACTGACCCGCTCGGAATTGCCGACGGTTCCCGATGACACGGCGTGCTTAGTTAGCACCGTGAACCTTCTCGGCAGGGTTCTTTTGCGGCTTGACTTACTGGACGCCAAAAGTTCTGTTGGCAGCTGATGAGCACGCGCTGCTTGAGGCGCGACCTTTGAACATAGAGGAGTGGACGATGAGCGAGGCCACCGCGCGCGCTGAACAGGACGAGCGCATCACGTTCACCGAACGCAGCAATCTGCCGCTTTCGCCGGTGCCGCTCGACCCGTATCGCACCGCCGAGTTTTTCGCGCTGGAGCGTGACCGCGTGGTCAAGCGCGCCTGGCTTCTGGTCGGACGAGAAGAGGAAATTCCCCAGCACGGCGATTATGTCGTCAAGCGCATCGATCCCTGCGCCGTCTCCGCGCTGCTGATCCGGGGCAAGGACGCGCGGGTGCGCGCTTTCTACAATTCCTGCTCGCATCGCGGCTCGGAAGTCGTCGCCAGGCCGGAAGGGAACAGCAAGCGGATTGTATGCCCGTATCACAACTGGAGCTATGCCAGCGAAGGCGACCTGGTCGGCATTCCCGACGAAAGCAGCTTTTTCGCCGTCGATAAGGCGAAGTGCGGACTGACCCCGATTGCGGTCGATGTCTGGGAGGGCTGGATCTTCATCAACCTTCAGCCCAGGCCCGAGGTCACGCTTGCGGCCTTTCTCGGGCGCTTCGCCGAACGGCTTGCCGGCATGCCCTATATCGCCGCCGGCTCGCCGCTGGTCGTCACGGCCGATCTTGACGCCAACTGGAAAGTGGTCGCCGACGCATTCGTCGAAAGCTATCACATCCCCTCGATCCACGCGAAGACCCTCAGTGACACATTCGCCTCACCGGCGAATCGTTTTTCCCGGCTTCTCGATGCCCAGGTGTTCGGCCCGCACCGCACTGTCTCGATGTATGGCAATCCCGATTTCGCGCTCGACCCGAAGAACAAAGTCGAAGTCCTGGCCTACAGTCAGTCTGCGACCGGCAGCGTCATCGCGGCCGGAGCAAGCGCGCTGATGGAGGATTTTCTCGCTCATCCCGCAGTTAATCCCACGCGGTCGGCCAGCTGGTCGATGGACGTCAATCACGTCTTCCCGCACAGCCAGATCGATTGCGGCCCGGGCGGTTTCTGGCTGCACCAATTCTGGCCGACCTCGCCCAACACCTGCCGCTACGAAGTCCGCTTTTATGTTCCGCCGGCTGCTACGGCGCGAGAGCGATTGCAGCAGGAGCTGTATGTCGCGCGCGTCGTCGAGGTCGTGCTCGAGGATCTGAGCAATGTCGCGCGGACGCAGCGCGGCATTGACACCGGCGGCAAGCAGGTAATGCAGATCCAGGACAACGAGATCGGCATTCGCCACTCGGTGCAACAGATCATAAAATGGACCGAAGCGGAGACTGTCGCCGAGGCGCTGGCATGAGCGATATTTCCCTGCCGCTGCCGCCGGGCTTTGAAGATCTGAACCCTTTCGTCGCGGTCTGGGCGCAGACCACGTCCGAGCGGCGGATGGAGGCGCGGTGCGCTGCAAGCATGGCCGACATTCAGACTTTCTATGACGCGATGACCGAACGGGCGGAAGCCGCGCTGATCCATATCGAGAGGTTTCCCATCGACGCGTTGCCCGCCGACAGCGCGCGACTGTTCTGTCTCGTGCTGGCGCTGGCTCAGGCGCATGTCGCGATCGAAATTCACGGCGCTGTTCGCGCGCCCAATACACCCTATCCCCACGGTATCCGCATCACGCGCGGTCTGCCGCTCTACGGTTGATGCGCCGCCCACGCGCATAGCGATAAGGAAGGATTGTCGATGTCCAACGGCCAATTGGCGGGCAAGGTTGCAATGATCACCGGTGCCGGCTCCGGCATCGGGCGCGCCACCGCAGTGCTGATGGCCGAGCGGGGAGCATCGGTGGTGGTCGCCGACATCGACGATGCCGCCGCCATGATCGTCGTCGGCGAAATTCGCGCTGCCGGCGGCATCGCTGAAGCGGTCCATGTCGATATCTGTCACGAGGACCAGATCAAAGCCGCCATCGCCAGCGCCGTCTCGCATTTCGGACGGATCGACATCATGCACAACAACGCCGCTTATGCGCCGGACCACATTCTCGCTGAGGACATCGACATTGTCGCGATCAGCACCGATGCCTGGGACCGCGTGATGCAAGGCACGCTGCGCGGGACGATGCTCGGTTGCCGCTATGCCGTCATCGAGATGCTCAAGACCGGTGGCGGCAGCATCATCAACACCTCTTCGATGTATGGCCTCAACGCGTTCAATCGCATGCCCGCCTACAGCGTCTCGAAGGCGGCGATCAACCTCCTGACCGAGCATGTCGCGACGGCGTTCGGACGAAGCGGCATCCGCTGCAACGCCGTCGCCCCGTCGATGATCCGAACGCCGATGCTCGAACGGGCGATCCCCGCCGCCTTCATTCAAATGAATGTGGATGCGACGCTGACGGGGTTTCTCGGAGCGCCGGCGGACGTAGCCGCCATGGTCGCGTTCCTGGCCTCGGACGAGGCGCGCTACATCACCGGCCAGATCATGCGGGTCGATGGCGGATCGACCGCCCATCTTGCGACTTATGCCGATGCCCGCCGATTTTTCGAAGCACCCCCCGTGCCGTGATTCGCTTGTGCACAGGCGGGGGGAGGCTCCGAGCCGCTTTGCCGAGTTCGGTCTCCAGCTCGGGGCGCAGGACCGACGGCGCGAGAGGGCGTGGCACATTTTCGGCGGGCAGCAGATGGACGTAGGCGGCGTTGCCCCGATCTCACCAAGCGGCAACTCCTCTCAGCTCGAGCGGGCAGTTTCGTCCGCCGCTACAACCGAGACGGATTGGCCGTTCATCACGGCCGTGCCATAGGCGGTGAGGAACGCGACATCCGCCGCATCCCGTCCAACCCCGATGATCGCCATATCGGAGACCCGGGCCATGCCGGTCGCATCCACCAAATGCCATGCGCCGCCGATAAAAACCTCCGCCACCGCGTGGAAATCCTGCGGCTCGACGCCAAGCGCGTAGACACTGGCGATGCGCGCCGGAATTGCCGAGGCGCGCATCAGCGTGATCAGCACATGCGCGTAGTCGCGGCACACCCCCTGCCGGCGCACGAAGCTGTCGAGCGCGGTGGTCTCCGCGGTGCTGGCGCCCGGTGTATAGGTGAAATGGCTCTGCACCCAGTCGCGCGCCGCAATCACCCGCGCGCCGCCGGTGAGATCGCCGAAATCCGCATCGGCAATGGTCTGGAACTGGTCGGAGGGGCAATAGCGCGACGGCAGGAGATATTGCACCGCCTCGCCGGGCAGCTCGTGCAGCGGCACTTGCGGCAAATTCAGGCAGTCGTCCAATCCGCGTTTGACCTCGACGGTGGCGCTATAGGCAACGGTGAGCTGACCCTCGGCCCGCAGCCAGATGCGTTCGCCGATCTGGTCCTGCGCCGCCACCCGGACGCGGTGATCGGTCGGCGAAAACGCGATGTCGGACGCAAGCACCGCCTGCTGCGAGGTGGCGGCGGCTTCCAGCTGCAGCAATATGTCGGTGGGATGCTCGAACTGGTAGTCGAGCCTGGTCTCGATCGACAGCTTCATCGTGCGGCACCGCGCCAGCGCTCCCGCAACTGCTGGTTGAGCGCATAGACCGCTATCGCCCAGGCCGAGCCGACGCACCAGCCGGCGATCACGTCAGACGGCCAATGCACCCCCAGAAACACCCGGCTGCAGCCGATCAGCACCACCAGCAGCGTAGCGACCGCCAATAGGAACACCCGCACGGCCCTT
>JAYVWX010000048.1:0-5809 GCA_043785715.1 Novosphingobium sp.
CTGGATCATCTTCAGCGCCTGGATCTGGGCCTATTTCGGGGTGTATAATATCTACGTCCTCAAACACGTCTACAAAGCCCCCGAAGACCAAGCCCGCGCCGCCGGAAGAACGGTGACAGCCTGAGGGGAATACCGTGCGGGCGCGATCCGTGCGAGAGCGTCAAAACCTGACCCGCCGTGCCACAGCGAGTGGACACGGCGGGTCAGGTTTTCCTTTGCCGGAACTGAAGGGTTTTACCGGCCGGCGGCGCTGCCGAGGCGGTGGTAGAGGTTGGAGAATTTCACCGATTCGGGTTTGTCCTCGATTGTCTTGAGATAATGCAGGACAGCCTCGCGGATCAGCTTGAAGTCCTCGGTGGAGAGGACGGCTCGGGCTCGGGCTGGTTCAGTCATGTTCAAATCTCCCATTCAGACAACGCGCTGCGATCACGCGGCGAACTGGTTCATCGTATTATGCGCGCCGCCGGCTTTCAAGGCGGCTTCCCCGGCGAAATATTCCTTGTGGTCGTCGCCGATGTCGGATCCCGACATGTTCTGGTGCTTGACGCAGGCGATGCCCTGGCGAATCTCCTCGCGCTGGACGTTCTTGACATAGCCCAGCATCCCCGCTTCGCCAAAATATTCGCGCGCCAGGTTGTCGGTGCTAAGCGCTGCGGTGTGGTAGGTCGGTAGGGTGATGAGGTGGTGGAAGATGCCGGCGCGCGCGGCGGAATCGCGCTGGAAGGTGCGAATGCGTTCGTCGGCTTCGGCACCCAGATCGGTAGCGTCGTAATCGACGCTCATTAGGCGGGCGCGGTCATAGGCCGTGACGTCTCTGCCTTCGGCAGACCAGGCGTCGAAGATCTGCTGGCGGAAGGCGAGCGTCCAGTTGAAGCTCGGCGAATTGTTATAGCACAACTTGGCGTTGGGGATCACTTCGCGGATACGGTCGACCATGCCCGCGATCTGCTCGATGTTGGGCTTTTCGGTCTCGATCCACAGCAGGTCCGCGCCGTTCTGCAGGCTGGTGATGCAATCGAGCACGCAGCGATCCTCGCCGCTGCCGGGACGGAACTGGAACAGGTTGCTGGCCAGGCGCCTGGGGCGCAGCAGCTTTCCGCCGCGGTTGATCAGCACGTCGCCGGGGTTGCCCGCGCCTTCGACTTCCTCGCAATCGAGGAAGCTGTTGTACTGGTCGCCAAGGTCGCCCGGCTGCCTGGTGACGGCGATCTGCTTGGTCAGGCCGGCGCCAAGCGAATCGGTGCGGGCGACGATGATGCCGTCCTCGACGCCAAGCTCCATGAAGGCGTAGCGGCAGGCGCGGATCTTGGCGAGGAAGTCCTCATGCGGCACGGTGACCTTGCCGTCCTGGTGGCCGCACTGCTTTTCATCCGAAACCTGGTTCTCGATCTGCAGCGCGCAGGCGCCCGCCTCGATCATCTTGCGGGCAAGGAGATAGGTCGCCTCGGCATTTCCGAAGCCGGCGTCGATATCGGCAATGATCGGCACGACATGGGTCTCATGGTTTTCGATGGCGTGTTCGATCCGCTTGGCCTCGACCGCATCGCCCTTGGCTTGCGCCGCATCGAGATCGCGGAACAACATGCCCAGCTCGCGGGCGTCTGCCTGGCGCAGGAAGGTGTAGAGCTCGCCGATGAGGGCAGGCACGCTGGTTTTCTCGTGCATCGACTGATCGGGCAGCGGGCCGAAATCGCTGCGCAGCGCGGCGATCATCCAGCCGGAGAGATAGAGGTAGCGGCCCTTGGTGGTGCCGAAATGCTTCTTGATCGAGATCAGCTTCTGCTGGCCGATGAAGCCGTGCCAGCAGCCGAGCGACTGGGTGTAATCGGCGGGGTCGGCATCATAGGCTGCCATGTCGCGGCGCATGATCGCGGCGGTGTAGCGGGCGATGTCCAGTCCTGAGCGGAAGCGGTTCTGCAAACGCATGCGGGCGACTGATTCTGCCTCGATCCCGCTCCACGTCTCTTGGAACTTGCCAATGGTCGCCCCGGCTTCGATGATGGACTGCTGATAGGTCACAACTGAAATCCCTTGTTGCCCGATACGCCGGTAAAACGCACGACTGCCGCCGATGTTGCATTGCGGCAAGCGGTGGCAGTGTCAGCCTGTAAAACTTTACAAGTTTCTGATGTACAGTTGTGCGGATAAGACTTAGTTTGAATGATGGCGGATTCTCCACCCCTTTATCTCGGACCCCGGCTGAAGCGCTTGCGGCGCGAGCTTGGACTGACCCAGCAGGCGATGGCCGAGGATCTTCAGATTTCGCCGTCCTATGTCGCCCTGATCGAACGCAACCAGCGCCCGCTGACGGTTTCGCTGCTGCTGCGCCTGGCGCGGACCTACAAACTCGACATCGCCGATCTCGCTGCCGAGGACGGCGCCGACTATGCCCGCCGGCTCGGCGAGGTGCTGCGCGATCCGATCTTCGCGGATATCGATCTGCCGCCGCTGGAAGTGGCTGACGCCGCCAGTAATTTCCCCGGCGTCAGCGAAGCGCTGCTGCGGCTCTACGGCGCCTATCGCGGCGAGCAGCGGGCGCTGGCCGAACAGCGGGTGCAGGGGGGGGCGCAGGCCGGGTCCGATCCGGTGGGCGAGGCGCGGCGCTTCGTCGCCGGCCAGCGCAACTATTTCCATGATCTCGATACCAGGGCGGAAGCGCTTGCGGCCAAGATCGCCGAGGCGGGCGGGGCGGAAGCCTGGTTGCGCCAGCGCGGCACGCGGGTGCGCTACCTGCCGGGCGATGTGCTGGTCGATTCGATCCGCCGCTATGACCGCCACAACGAGCAGCTGCTGATCGATGACATGCTGGACGGCGCCAGCCGCGCCTATCAACTCGCCGTCCATATCGCATACACCGCGATGCGGGGCGAGATCGCCGAGGTCCTGCGCGGCGCCAGCTTTGGCAGCGAGACCGCCGCGGTGCTCGCCCGCCGCGCGCTGGCGGCCTACGGGGCAGCGGCGCTGTTGATGCCTTACACCCGCTTTGCCGCCGCGGCCGAAACCCGTCGCTACGATGTCGAAGCGTTGAGCCGCCAGTTTACCACCAGTTTCGAGCAAACCGCTCACCGCCTGACCACGCTGGGGCGGCCGGGGCAGGAGCGGGTGCCGTTTTTCTTTATCCGCGTCGATGAGGCGGGCAATGTCTCCAAGCGGCTTGACGGCGCCGGTTTCCGCTTTGCCGCGCATGGCGGCGGCTGTCCGCTGTGGAGCGTCCATTCGGTGTTCCGCACGCCCGGCGAGATCGTCACCCAGTGGCTGGAGCTTCCCGGCGGCGAGCGGTTCTTCTCGATCGCGCGAACAGTGACGGCGGGCGGCGGCGAGCATGGCCGACCGCGCATCCTGCGGGCCATCGCCCTGGCCTGCGCCGCCGAACAAGCGCCGCGGCTGGTCTATGCGCAGGCGATTGGCCCGGCGGCAGTGGCGGCGACCCCGATCGGCATCACCTGTAGCCTGTGTCAGCGCGCCGCCTGCCCCGCCCGCGCCGTGCCGCCGATCGGCCGGGAGATCTTGCCCGAAGACTACCGGCGGGCGGCTGAGCCGTTCTCGTTTGCCGAGGGCTAGACTCGCGGCCCCCATCCGCCTGAGGTCCAGCCGGTTTTGACCGACATCGCCCCTTGGCCGCTCTGCCGAGAAGGCTGTTTATGTCACGATAAATCAACCCCGAGAGCGCGTGCCAACGCCCGTGTGCGCAGCATCGCCGCCAGCTTTGCCTGGGGCGCGTCTTCGACAAGGCCGTAGCCGTGATAGGCGCCGGGAATGACGTGCAGTTCCGCCGGCACCCCGGCGCGGGTCAGGCGGCGAACATATTCGAGGCATTCCTCGAGAAACAGGTCAAGCGCACCGATCGAGATATAGGCTGGCGGCAGACCGGATAGGTCTTTGGCGCGCGCGGGAGCGGCGGTCTCGTAGACATCGTCGCTCCCCGGCTCGACCCCGAGCAGCGACTTCCAGCCGAAATGGTTCTTTTCCGGCGTCCAGACGAATTCGCCGGCATAGGGATGCGGATCGGCCGAAACGCAGGTGCGATCGTCGAGCATCGGGTAATCGATCAGCTGGAAGCAGATCGCCGGACCGCCCTTGCTGCGGGCATAAATCGCCAGCGCCGCCGCATGGCCGCCGCCGGCGCTATCCCCGGCAATGGCGATCCGCGCCGGATCGACACCGAGCTCAGCGGCGTTGCCGGAGAGCCAGCACAGCGCCGCGTAATTATCTTCCAGTGATCCGGGCCACGGCGTCTCGGGCGCGAGGCGGTAATCGACCGAGATCAGGACGCAGTCCAATTGCAATACCGTCTCCCGGTTGACCGGGTCGGTCATTTCGGCTTCGCCGATGACATAGCCGCCGCCGTGCATGTACAGCACGGCCGGGCGGGGCGCGGAAGCGGTGCCGGGCGGGGTATAGTGCAGCACCCGGACATCGGGCGCGCCGGCGGCACCGGGAATGAACCGCTCCTTGCACTGCACCGTTTCCAGTTCGGGCGGCAGCGGCGGTAACTCCCGCAAGACGAACCCATTACGAAACGGCGCGATACCCTGGCTGAAATCCATCGCGGGAAACAGCTCGATGGTGGACTCAAGTTCGGGTCCAACGAGGTGGCGACTGGATTTTCTGGTCATGGCGTGATCTCCCGGTGCGTTCTCGCCCCGAGCTTTTCCCGGATTGGCGGCGACTGGCAAGGGGGTTGTGCGAGGGCACACAGAAATTAAGCGCGAGAGGAGGCGGTGGCGGAGTTGAAAGTTACCGCGGCCGGTGCTGCGTCAAAAGGCGCCCGCCCTCCCGGAGCGGGTCAGGGGTCCGGAAGGGCGGGCGAGGTCAGCCGGGGGGGAGGGGGCTTGCTTCCGGCCGGTGCGATGGGGGCGTGGCCGAATTGGCTCAGGCCACCACCGCCGCCTCGATGGCGATGCGGATCGCTTCCGAGGTATGCTGCGCGCCCATCTTGTTGAGCATGTTGGCGCGGTGAATTTCCACGGTGCGCGGGCTGATCGCGAGCTTCTCGCCGATCAACCGGTTGGACAATCCGCCCGCCACGCCGGCCAGCACCTCCAGCTCGCGGCGGGTCAGTTTCCGCACCCGGCTGCGCGCGCGCGCCTCGCGCAGCCGCAGACTGCCGATCCTGGCCGCATTCATATCGACCGCTTCAAGCATCGCCCCGATTTCCGAGGCACGGGCCGGCCATTCGAGGTAATCGACCGCGCCCTCCATGATCGCGCGGACCACCTGGCTGGTGCCCGGCCGTTCGGCAAAGGCGATCACCGGGAGCCACTTGCCGTTGGCGGTCATGTGCTCGATCAGCTGGGCGATATTGTCGTTGGCGTCCTCGGCCATAATGATCCCGGATCGCGGCCAGGACAGCTTGATCTCTCCGGTATCCTCGAACGGTTCGACATGGATGCCGCTGCCGGCAAGCTCGTGCGACAGCGAAGCGCGGCGGCGCATGTTGCTATCGATCAGGATCAGGCTGCTATTGTTATCCATGGCAATTTCCTAGCGGTTAACGCCTAGGGGATATGCCGAGGGGCTGCGCGTGGCGCGTCCAGTTCCATCCGATATCGATCAATAGAAGCGGCCAATCAGCCAGTTGCGAGCAATTCCGGGGTTTGCGGCGGCGCCATTATGAATCCGTTTTGCCGCTGACCACATGTCGGGCGGGGGACCATCCCCCTCCCGCTTGCGGGAGGGGTTAGGGGTGGGTCAGTGATGGACATCGAATCGGCTCGCGCCATTGCGTGACAGACCCACCCCCAGCCCCTCCCGCAAGCGGGAGGGGAGAAGACGCCAGGGTCAACGAGTGCGATTGTCCTGCGGGCTG
>JAYVWX010000049.1:0-8059 GCA_043785715.1 Novosphingobium sp.
GCGGCGGCGCAGGCAACGACACGCTGAACGGAGGCGGCGGTTTTGATCAGCTTTTCGGCGGCGTCGGGAATGATATCTTCGTTTTCAAGAGCGTAGCGGACATTGGTCTCAACGGCGCTACGGACCGGATCTTCGATTTCGAGGCCGGCGGGGCCAGCCTGTCCTCACGGGTGGACTTGATTGATCTATTCTCGATCGACGCTAACACAAAGACGCCTGCCAAAGATGATGCCTTTAGCTTCATCGGGACAAACGCTTTTAGCGGTAGAGGCGCCGAGATCAGGTATGACGGATCGGGCCACCTGTTAGGAGACGTCAACGCTGACGGTTTAGCGGATTTTTCTTTGGCGATAACAGTTGTCGGTACGCTAGACTCGACGGATTTCATTCTCTGACTCGATTTTTCCCGGTATTGTCACGTTATCGGGCCGTAGCCGCCATGAGACGTTCGCGAATCTGAGGTTCATGCAGTCGCGACGTAATACCCAGCATCGGTGAAGCTGACTCACATTGGGGTTCCCAAGCTGGCGAAAGTCTGAATCTATGGTGGGCTGTTGGAGGGCAAGGCCGTGGGGACAGCGATCGGATTGCGGGACGACTTTGAGGGGGCGAGCTTGAGGCGGCTGGCGCGGGCCACGAAGAGAACGAACCAGGGCCGCAGGTTGCTGGCCTTGGCTCCCCGCAAAGGATCACATTCTTTGGTCTATGACCGCGATCTGTTGCGTACGATGTATAGTATATTGCCTCCCCGTGTCCAGTTGCTGGCCCGAATCAGACCGCCAAATCTGCTCTACCCATTTGATTGGCGCTTGGCCGCGATTTGCCCGCCATAGTTCACCACTAGCCAGTGCCTTTGGGGGTATGATTGGGGGTATATTGAAATATTCGGATCAAATAAATGTCGGAATATCGTCTATTTTTAGCAATTTCGCGGTTCCCTTCACCGCTCAATTTTCCTGTCCGTGACCGCGCACGGCTTCCCGGCCATGGCATCCACTTTGTTGAACTACAGCGGCACATGGCACCCTGACGCTATCGAGCGGGCGCTGGCCCATGGTGACACCGACAAGGTGCGCGCGGCATATCACCGGGGCGCACACTGGAAGGAGCGCGTGGAAATGGCGCAATGGTGGTCGGACCATCTCGACCAGCTACGGAAAGGGGCGGACATTGTGCCCTTCCCCGACCGTGAAGCCGTTTGAGAGGCTGGGCGATGCGGACGCCTGGCGTTCAGCCCCTCAATTGAATGTGTGAGGGGCTACAGCGCAAATGGATATTCAAGGTTACCGGCGAAGCCAACCGACCTGATCGGCCAGTATGAGGCGTTCAAGGCGAACCTGATCCACGACATCACCGTGGAGGTCTTTGCCGACATCTACGCCGAAACCATCGCCTATGGCCTGTTCGCGGCACGGCTGCACGATCAGACGCCTGACACCTTCACCCGAAGCGAAGCGCTGGACCTGCTACCCAAGTCCAACCCGTTTCTGCGCGAGTTGTTCTTCTGCATCGCGGGGCCGAACCTGGACGAACGCCTGCGCCGGGTGATCGATGAACTGTGCAACGTGTTCCTTGCCACCAACATGGGCGAGGTGCTGAAACACTGGTGGAAAAGCCAAGCTTCGGCGGCGGGCGCGTCTGGATCAACGCCAGCCAGTATTTTGAGAACGTGCCAGCCGTCGCCTGGGATTTCCCCATCGGCGGCTATCAGCCTGCGCAAAAGTGGCTCAAAGACCGCAAGGGCCGCGCGCTGAGCTGGGATGACATTCGCCACTACCAGAAAATCATCAAGATTCTGGCCGAGACGGACCGCATCATGCGCGAAATCGAACTGCCGCTGGATTGAGGGCCAACGCCATGGATGAACGCCCCGCGCCGGCCGCCGTGGCCCTGGAAAAAATGCAGCAATGGCAATGGTCGCGAGGCGAGGCGGACGGTAATGTATGGTCCATTTCGATGAACCTGAACAATGAAGCCAAGCGGCTGGCTATTATATTAGCCCGTCAGACTGGCCGAACGCAGCGCGCTCCAAACGTTACGCCGGCTCACCGCGCTCATTGTCTGGCAGCACTGTCTTCGCGGGGGGCGGCGTTTCCGAACTGACCAGCAGCTTGTCGATCTTCAGCCCGTCCATGTCGACGACCTCGAAGCGCCAGCCCTGTTCGCGGAATTGCTCGCCTTCCTTGGGCAGATGTTTGAGCACGGAAAGCACATAGCCGGCGGCGGTGGCGTAATCGCGCGATTCGGGCAGGTCGATGCCGAGGCGTTCGGCCATGACATCGGCCGGCAGCGCGCCGGCGATCAGCAGCGAATGGTCCTCGCGCTCGACCACCATCGGCTCGTCGCCGTCGTCCTGATGGCTGACGAAATTGCCAACGATGGCGGTGAGCAGGTCGGCGGGCGTCACCACCCCTTCGAGGTGGCCGTATTCGTCGTGGACCAGCGCCATCGACACATCCGACTGCTGCAGGATGCGCAGCGCATCCATGGCGTCGAGCTGATCGGGAATGACTTCGGCCTTCTTCATCAGCTGATTGATCGAAAACTTGCGGCCGGCCAGCAGTTCGGCCAGCACATCGCGCACCCTGAGAACGCCGACGATATTGTCGGGCGCGCCGTCGGCGACCGGCAGCAGCGAATGGGGCGAATCGTCGATTGCCGCGCGCAGGTCCGCTTCGCTGGCGCCGCATTCGATCCAGTCGAGCTCGGTGCGCGGGGTCATCAGCTCGCGCACCGGGCGGTCGGCGAGGCGCATGATCCCGCTCATGATCGCGCGCTCATCCTCTTCGATCACGCCGGACCGGGTCGCCTCGGCGAAGATCATGTGCAGCTCTTCGGCGGTCACTTCCGACTTGCTGACATTGCGCCCGCCGATGAAATGCAGCAGCAGACCGGATGAGCGGTCGAGCAGCCAGACCAATGGCGCGGCGGCGCGGCTGAGCATCAGCATCGGCAGCGCGGCGAACCGGGCGATCGGCTCCGCCGCGCGCAGGGCAAGATGCTTGGGCACCAGTTCGCCGACGACGAGGCTGAAATAGGTGGTGCCGGCAATGGCGATGGCAAAGCCGGCCTCGGGCGCCCAGCGGACCGGAAGGCCCAGTGCGATCAGTCGTTCCGCCAGTGGCTGGCCGAGCGTCGATCCCGAATAGGCGCCGGCGATAATGCCGATCAGGGTGATGCCGATCTGCGCGGTGGAAAGCAGTTTGCCCGGGTCCGCCGACAGCGCCAGCGCGATCTTGGCGCCGGGACTGCCGTGCTCTGCCGCCACCCGCAGCCGCGCCGGGCGCGCCGAGACGATGGCCAGCTCGGACATGGCGAACAGCCCGTTAAGCAGGATCAATCCCGCAATAATCAGGACATCGGACCAGGGAAATGGCGTCACGCTGCACCCGCTAGCAGATATCGCGGGGAAGGCGAAGCACAGGCAAACAGCGGCGTCATCGCACCAGCGCGCGGGCGCGTTCGGATAGCCAGGCGATCGCCTCGGCATGGATGCCGGGCGCGCTGACCAGCACGCCGAATGCGCGCGGATCGCGCTTGTTGTAATTCAGCGGCTGGCCGAACACGTCGGTAACCGCGGCGCCGGCCTCACGCGCGATCAGGGCGGCGGCACCGATGTCCCACTCAAAACCCCAGCGCATCGTCGCGACGAGATCGGCCTCATCGGCGGCAACCATGGCGATGCGCAGCGCGATGCTGTTGGGCTGCGGCACCGCAACGATGCCGATGTCGGACGGCGAATTCAGCCGGACCGGCATCCGCGCGCCGGCCAGCTGCGTCCGCGAACTCGCCGCCAGCCGTTCGCCGTTGCGCCAGCTGCCGTGGCCCGCCTCGCCGTACCAGAATTCGCCGCGCGCCGGGGCGTCGAGCAGGCCGAACAGCGGCCGGCCGGCACTGATCAACGCCACCGAGACCGCCCAGCCGGCCCGGCCGCGGACAAAATCGCGGGTGCCGTCGATCGGATCGACCAGCCAGATCAGCCCACCCTCGAGCCGTTCGGGCGCATCGGTCGATTCCTCCGACAGCCAGCCGGCTGCGGGCAGCAGGGCGGTGAGTTCGCGCCGCAGAAACGCGTCGACCGCCAGATCGGCCTCGCTCACCGGATCGCCTGGCGTCTTTTCCCACACCTGCGGGGTGTGCCCGTCGCCCGGCCAATGCGCCATCGCCAGACGCCCGGCTGCGCGCACAATCGCCTGAAGCCGGACACGGTCGAGCATGGCAGGGTGGGATTCCTTGTGTGTTTGCGGGCGAAGAGCCGCCATTGGCCGGGATCGCCCACTTTTCAAGCCGCCATCGATATGCTTAAGGCAGCGGCAGGCACCAGGCCCCCCTTTTTCTTCCCCCGGCACGCCAACAGCAGCGGAAAGCGATTCCCCGATGAACATCCATGAATATCAGGCCAAGGAACTGCTTTCGAAATTCGGCGTCGGTATCCCGGCGGGCCATGCCGCGCTGACGGCTGACGAAGCGGTGGCGGCGGCGAGGCGGTTGCCTGGGCCGCTGTATGTGGTGAAGGCCCAGATCCATGCCGGCGGGCGCGGCAAGGGCAAGTTCCGCGAGCTTGGCCCCGATGCCAAGGGCGGCGTGCGCCTGGCGCACTCGATCGCCGATGTTGAAGCCAACGCGAGGGACATGCTCGGCAATACGCTGGTCACCATCCAGACCGGCGAAGCGGGCAAGCAGGTGAACCGGCTGTACATCACCGACGGCGTCGATATCGACAAGGAGTTCTATCTCTCGATGCTGGTGGACCGGCAGTCCGGCCGCATCGCCATTATCGCCTCGACCGAAGGCGGCATGAATATCGAGGATGTGGCGCATAATTCGCCGGAGAAAATCACGACCATCACCGTCGATCCGGCGCAGGGCTTCCAGCCGCACCATGGCCGCGCGGTAGCCTTTGCGCTGAAACTGAGCGGCGAACTCAACAAGGCGGCGCAAATTGTGGCGCGCCAGCTCTATGACGCCTTCACCGCGCTCGATTGCGCGATGCTCGAAATCAATCCCTTGGTCGTGACCAAAGACGGTCAGCTGCTGGTGCTCGATACCAAGATGAGCTTCGATGCCAACGCACTTTACCGCCATCCCGATGTCGAAGCGCTGCGCGACGAGACCGAGGAAGACCCGGCGGAGGTCGAGGCCAGCAAGCACGACCTCGCCTATATCAAGCTCGACGGCGACATCGGCTGCATGGTCAACGGCGCGGGCCTCGCCATGGCGACGATGGACATCATCAAGCTCAACGGCATGTTTCCGGCCAATTTCCTCGATGTCGGCGGCGGCGCTTCGAAGGAAAAGGTAACCGCGGCGTTCAAGATCATCCTCGCCGATCCGGCGGTAAAGGGCATTCTGGTCAATATCTTCGGCGGCATCATGAAATGCGACACCATCGCCGAGGGGATTGTCGCGGCGGCGAAGGAAGTGAACTTGTCGGTGCCGCTGGTGGTGCGGCTTGAGGGCACCAATGTGGAGCAGGGCAAGGCGATCCTGGCCGGTTCGGGCCTCGCCATAGTCGCGGCGGACGATCTCGGCGATGCGGCCAAGAAGATTGTGGCGGAAGTGAAGAAGGCGGCGTAAGATAAATACATGACCGAAAATGTCGAAAACCTGCTGCTTGAGCATATGAAGCGCTTTCAGGCGACACTTGAGCGCATAGAAAGAAAGCAGGATGAAATGATTGCGCGCATCACGAATCTGGAAGGTGCGGTCGCGTCTATCATGCAGCATCTCGGTCATTTTTCGGCCGCCGATGCAGCACAACAGGTTGCCATCGACAACATCGGACGGCGCCTTGACCGCATTGAGCGCGGGCTGGAATTGACCAGTTGATCTGCCCGGGGCTTGACCTTCCTCGCGGGGGCGGCAATGGCTTGCCGCGATTCTCCCGTTTAATCTCCGGCTAAACTCCCGCCGTCCCCGCAGATGAAGGACCGCAAACGATGAAGATTATCGTCCCCGTGAAGCGGGTGATCGATTACAACGTGAAGCCGCGGGTCAAGTCCGACGGCACCGGCGTCGATCTTGCCAATGTCAAGATGAGCATGAACCCGTTCGACGAAATCGCCATCGAAGAGGCGCTTCGCCTGCGCGAAAAGGGCGTGGCGACCGAGGTTATCGCCGTTTCCATCGGCCCCGCCAAGGCGCAGGAAACCCTGCGCACCGCGCTAGCCATGGGCGCCGACCGGGCGATTCTGGTCACCACCGACGATGCGGTCGAGCCGCTGGCGGTGGCCAAGATCCTCAAAAGTATCGCCGATGAGGAAGCCCCCGGCCTGATCATTCTTGGCAAGCAGGCGATCGACGACGACTGCAACCAGACCGGCCAGATGCTCGCCGCGTTGATGAGCCGCCCGCAGGGCACCTTCGCCAGCGAAGTTACGGTCGAGGGCGATCACGTCACGGTGAAGCGCGAAGTCGATGGCGGCCTCGAGACAGTGAAGCTGGCCATGCCCGCGATCGTCACCACCGACCTTCGCCTCAACGAGCCGCGCTATGCCTCGCTGCCCAACATCATGAAGGCCAAATCCAAGCCGATGGCGAACAAGACCCCGGCTGATTACGGCGTCGATACCGCCCCACGGCTCAAGACGCTCAAAGTCGCCGAGCCGCCGGTGCGCAGCGCCGGGATCAAGGTGGCGGACGTCGATGCGCTGGTCGCCAAGATCAAGGAACTGGGGATCGTATAAGCCCTGCGCGCCAGCATAACCGGAATTTGGGGTTTGACCCCGGAGGAACGCATAGATGAAAACTCTCGTTTGGGTTGAACACGATAACGCTTCGGTCAAGGATGCGACGCTGGCGGTTATTACCGCCGCCAGCCAGCTTGGGGACGTTTCCGCGCTGGTCGCGGGCAGCAGCTGCGATGCTGCCGCCAGCGCCGCTGCTCAGATTGCCGGTGTTGCCAAGGTGCTCAAGGCCGATGATCCCGCCTACGGCGCTTTCCTGCCCGAAAACGTCGCGCCGTTGATCGCCCAGCTGATGACGGACTATGACGCCTTCCTTGCGCCGGCCACCTCGAACGGCAAGAACATCGCCCCGCGCGTCGCCGCCCTGCTCGATGTCATGCAAATCTCCGACATCCTGTCGATCGAAGGCCCCAAGACCTTCACCCGCCCGACCTATGCCGGCAATGCGATCGCCACGGTCGAATCAACCGACGCCAAGCTGGTCATCACCGTGCGCGGCACCGCCTTCGCCAAGGCGGAAGCCAGCGGCGGTTCCGCCAGTGTCGAGGCCGTTTCCGGCCCTGCTGATTCGGGACTGTCCAGTTTCGTCGGCGCGGAAATCGCCAGGTCGGAACGTCCCGAACTCACCGCGGCAAAGGTGATCGTCTCCGGCGGCCGCGCGCTCAAGGACGCGGAGACGTTCAAGCAGATCATCTTCCCGCTCGCCGACAAGCTCGGCGCCGCGGTCGGCGCCAGCCGCGCCGCTGTCGATGCCGGCTTTGTGCCCAACGACTACCAGGTGGGCCAGACCGGCAAGATCGTCGCCCCGCAAGTCTACATCGCCGTCGGCATCTCCGGCGCGATTCAGCACCTGGCGGGGATGAAGGACTCCAAAGTCATCATTGCGATCAACAAGGATGAGGACGCGCCGATCTTCCAGGTTGCCGACATCGGGCTGGTGGGCGATCTGTTCACCCTGGTGCCGGAGCTGATCGCGAAACTGTAGGATGGGCAATATTGCCCATCCTACCCTGGTCTTGCGTCAGATGTAGGCCAGCAGCGCCGGTGTCAGCGCCGCTGCCGCTGCACGATGCGCCGCCGGGCCGGGCAACTCGGCGGCGGCCAGCGCGTCGAGGGGCGAAAATGCCATCCCGCCAAGCCCTTCCTGCCGGGCTTTTGCGGTGATGATCTGCTCCACATGGTGATCTGCAAGCCCGCGCAGGCTGCTGACCATTCCGGCATCGACGAGCAGCGGGTCGCTGGCCAGATCGGCACGCCGCGATGCCGGAGGCGGCATGTGATCCGACAACCAGAACAGCAGTTTTGGCCCGGATATCCGCCCGAGCAACTGGGACATCCGATCCACCCAAGTGGCGCGCAATTCGCAGGCCAGC
>JAYVWX010000050.1:0-18819 GCA_043785715.1 Novosphingobium sp.
CGCTGGGCTACATCGCGGCAAGGAGCCTCGCGGCCTGAGCCGGGGGCGGAGGAGAAGGCGCCGGTCAGCCCGCGGCTTCCATGAAGGCCTTGAGATCGGCGTAATGCGGCTGATGGATCAGCCCGCCGCCGGAGATCGAGATGTTCTCTCCGGTGATGTAGCGCGATTCATCCGAAGCGAGGAACGCCACCAGCGCGGCGATATCGTCGGGCGTGCCGAACTCGGGCGTCAGGATGTGGCGCTTGATGATTTCCTTCAGGCCCGGCACGGTCTTTTCGAGCGCCTCGGTCAGCACCACCCCCGGCGCGATGCTGTTGCAGCGGATGTTCTGGCTGCCGTGCTGGGTGGCGACATAACGGGTCAGCGTGATGATTGCGCCCTTCGTCGAACCATAGGCGATGCGGGCCAGATCCCCCGCCGTGCCGGAATTCGAAGCCGTGTTGACGATCGAACCGCCGCCGTTGGCGATCATGTAGGGAATGGCATAGCGGCAACCCAGCAAGTAGCCGGTCAGGTTGACGTCCAGGATTTCCTGCCAGATCGCCATCGGAATATCGATGGCCGTGGTATCCTGCGCCGATTTGACCGGATCGGTCATGGCGGCATTGTTGTGCAGGATATCGAGCTTGCCGAAATGGCTGACCGTCCGGTCGACCAGTGCCTTCACCGAATCCGCGCTGGCGGCGTCGAACGCCACGGCAATCGCGGCGTCGCCCAGAGACTGGGCCACGCGCTGCGCCGATTCTTCGATAATGTCCGCCACGGCAACCCTGGCGCCCTCGGACACCAGCCGACGCGCAACGGCTGATCCGATACCGCCACCGCCGCCGGTCACGATCGCCACTTTGCCTGCCAGTCTGCCCATGTCGTTCCGTTCCTGATGCTGGAAAATGAGGTCGGACCGCTGCTTATTGCAGCAGGCCGGGCCGAAGCCTGAAATCGCGGGGGGTCATGCCGGTTGCCACGCGGAAAGCGGCGGAAAAGGCCGACGAACTGCGAAACCCGCAGCGCCAGCTGACTTCCTTGATGCGGAACTGGTCGGAGGTCAGCAGGTCCTTGGCCAGATCGATGCGGCATCGGGCGATAAAATCACCGATGCTGCCGCCGGTGGCCTGCTTGAACACGCGCGCCACGTTGCGGGTACTCATCCCGCAAGCGTGGCCGATATTCGAAATGCTCAGCGCGTTCGAAAGATTCTCCCGGATGTACTCCTCGACCCGCTTGGCCTGGTGGGGCAGCACCAGACCGTTCATTGGATCGGCCACAAGCTGCGACCAGCGCGCCAGCTCAATCGTGGCGCCGATCGCCATCGATTCCAGCAAAGGCCCGGCGGCAAAGCCCGGCGAGGCCAGTTCGCGTGCCATCGCCAGCAGATAACGGCGCAAGGTGGCGTTCTGGATATCGGCATGCGGGATGGCGGCAGCCAGCGGGCTTTCGTCATCGAACACTTCGGCGAGGAATGCATCCCCGAACGAAACGCACAACAGGTTGCGCTTTTCGAGCGCCGGCTCGCCCCAATAGCTGACATCCGGCGGCAGATATAGCACACCCCCGGAATACTGCGGCTCCTTCCAGCGTTCGGTGCGCAGCAGACTGCGACGCATGCTGCCGTCGAGCGAAATGTCGAGGTAATGCTTTTGCGGAAGCAAATATCCGGCAGACGGGCGCACCCATTCATACTGCCGGATATCCATGGTCAGATCGTGCGAAGCGAACCGCGCCAGGATTTCGAATCCCTGCACGAAGTCGCGGTTCTGGACAGACCAGTCGCTTTCGGGCCGGGTCAGCATCGCGCCCGGTTCCGGAGTTGCCAGCTGCTGCACGATCAGCCGTCCGCCCTTATGGCTTTCACCTTTGCTTTGGCGGCCTCGATGCCCCGGAACAAGGCCGAGGCATTGCCGGCTCCGGCATAGAACAGCAGGAAATGCGGGATCAGTTCCAATTGATCGTCGGTGAATTCGTCGTTCAGCAATGCGCCCGTCACTTGCGTTTCGATCAGGTCGGCGCGGCCCAGCATCGTCGTGAGGCCAAGCACCATCAGCCGCTTTTCGCGGATGCTGAGTGCGGGATCGGCCCACAGCTTGCCAAATTGATTGTTGACGATTTCCTGATTGAAACGATTGTCTTTGTACGGCACCATCATTTCGGAAAAGCCCGCGCCATAAACGGCATCGACTGTTTCGCAACCCTGTGTCCAAGCCTCGTCGTTCGTGGTCACGCAAATCTCTCCTGTGATCTGGCCGGGTCAGACTTCAACCTGGGTGTCCATCATCTGGCGCATCGTTTCGCCTGAAACGCCGATCTGGTCGGCGATATCGAGCATGTCCCAGTATTCCCGCCAGAAAACGATGCGGTCATCGTCGTCGACCGTGAAAATCCCGGCGACGTTGGTAATGATTTCCTTGCCGCCGTCGAGCAGGCGCACCCGGTCCACACGCTCGGTAAAGACCGTGTCACCGGAACTTGCGATGTTGAGTAGCTCGCAGTCGCAGTCCTTGTAGATGCGATATTGGCGCTCTGCTTCGCGACATATTCCGTCTGCGCCATAAACGACAGCGGCCAGCGGCACGACCGCCTGCCAGCGCGCATCGGGTGCAAGGGCAGCGCGGATCTTGTCGAGGTCAAGCTTAGTGGTATGAAACAACGCGAGAAATTCCTTTACCGCAGTTTCCTTGCTGTTTGACATCGCTCTCTCCATCCATCTACCGGTCTGCTCGCCGATCGGCGGACTTGGACAGTGCGAGGAACGCATCACACCTTCCTCTTGGCAGGGTCCAATCGCGCCGGTGCGACCAGAACCAGTGGGGAACGGGCGACGGGTGCAGGCAATCCAAAGAACCGCCGCTTCCCTGCGTCAGCCCGGGTGAAATTTTTGCAACAGTTGAAAGAGGAGCAAGATTGATGGCGAACGAAGCTGCAACACAAGTGCGAACCGTGGATCAAAATCCGGTACCCCGGCCCTATCCCGGTCGCACCGAACTGCTGCCCACCGGCCGCTTCGTGCCCGATGCGCAATGGCTAGGCTCGCTGATGGCCCACAAATATCCTGGCGTCGTCGCTGAAAACATGGAGGTGGTCCAGCTGTTCGACAGCCACACCACCAAGCTGCGCGTGGCGGTAGACTGGAACGCGGCCGGCGTCGCCGCCGGACTGCCGCGCAACCTGTGCATCAAGTCAAACTGGTCCGGCATGTTCGGCGACGTGGACATCCACGCTCTCGAAGCCCGGTTCTATCATTACCTGACCGACACGCTGACCGCCGAGACTGCCATCTGCTATTATTCGGACTGGGACGATGACGGTTCGGGTCGCGGCGTGGTCGTGCTGGAAGATCTCATCGATCGCGGAGGCGAATTTGGCCACAGCACCCAGCACAGCGGCATCGATGGCGTCGCCAGCAGCCTCGCGGATCTTGCCAAGCTGCATGGCGGCTTGTGGAACAGCGCGCTGATTACGCCCGAAGCTGCCCCGTGGCTGCCGACCTCGATGAACGTCCCGGTCGATCACGATCAGGTCCGCATCATGTGGCACTGGATTGGCGAAAACCTGAAGGATCCGAATTTCTGCGCAATCGCGCCGAAGCATTATCTCGACGATCCGCGCCGCGTGGAACGGGCCTATGACAAGCTGACCGAATACGAGCGCGCGTTCAAGGCGCCCTATTGCGTGATCCTGGGCGATTGCCACCAAGGCAACACCTATATGCTGCCGTCGGGCAAGCGGCTGTGGCTCGATTGGCAGCTTGGCCGTCGCGGCCGGCCGTGGCGCGATCTGACCTATTTCACCGTGGGATCGCTCACGGTCGAAGAACGCCGCCACCACCACAAGGATCTGGTCGCGCATTATCGCGAATGCCTGATCAAGGAAGGCGCAACCGATGTGATCGACCTTGAAACGATCTGGAATGAACAGATCCCGCGCTGGGTGATCTACGGAATCCAGGCCTGGGCCGCCAACATGGATTACTGGGGCCAGAACGGCCTGCCCATGAACGAGCGCTTCTTCGCCGCGGGCGAAGATCTCAATTCGTGGAAAATCCTGCTGGGCGAATAGTCCCGGCTCGTTAAAAAAGGGCGCGCTCCGCATGGAACGCGCCCTATTTTATTGGTCCGCGGCGATGCCGCCGCGGCACGCCTACTTATAGGGGTCGACCGGCTGCGGAACTACGATGACTTCAAGATCCTTGAGCATCGTCAGCACGTCGGAGATCGAATAGATGTGGTCGATCTTGTCGCCGCGGAAGCGCAGCCACGAAAACCACACGACGTTCAGTGCGTTGCCGGTCGGTTGCACGCCCATGTAAGGGCCGCCGGTGTGCTTGCCGTGGTGGTGGCACAGCACGCAGATTTCGTCCTCGCCACGGCCCCAGGCCTTCAGCGTGCGATAGATGCTGGGCGGAAACGTCTTGTACAGGCCCTGCGGCGAAGTCTTCCAGACGTGATAGGTGCCCAGATCCGGACGGTTGGGGTTATCATAGGTCATCGTGTCGGTGTTGAAAAAGGCATCCATGCCGTCCCAATCGCCACGGTTGATGACTTCATGCAGGTTCATCCAGTGCTCGACCATGAACTTCTGGCGCGGGGTAAGACCTTCCGTGATTTCGTCGCGCGCGTCCTGCGACAGGACGAAATCGGCTTCGGTAAAGGGGGCAAGGCCCATGTCAGTCTCCTTGAAAAACCGCGTTCGGCGGGGGGTGTTCGGGCTTGGCCGGAACAGCATCCCGGCGAGCGGTCCACTCTTTGGCGAGCGTACCTTGCGCTTCAACCTACCATAGGAGAGGCGGGTTAGGGTCGGCGCGTGTGCGAATGTCCGATGGTCCGAAATGTGAATGGTGGGAACGAGCGATGGCGATCAGTGTGCAGGAAATGTCCGACCGCTTCGAAATCCAGGATTTGCTGGTCGGCTATTGCTATGCGGTCGATGCGCGGGATTTCGACAAGCTGGACGAATTTTTCACCGCCGACGCTTTCATCGACTATTCGGAAATGGCGCTGTTCAAAGGCAATCTGGCAGAGACCAAGGCTTTCCTGCGCGCCAGCTTCCAGCAGGTCCTCGCGGCGCAGCATGTCGTTTCCACGACCCGCTACGAATTTGCCGCGGATGGCCAGAGCGCCAAAACCAAGACCGTCTGCTACAACCCGATGACCGTGACGAACACCGTGGAAACCGACACGATGATTTGCGGCCTGTGGTACATCCACGATCTGGTACGCACGCCGGACGGCTGGCGGATCGCGCGGCTGTACGAAGAAAAAAGCTACATGATCGGCGTGCCGGATTGGCTGAAGGATCAAATGGGATAATCAGGTGCGATAAATCGTCCCACTTGACAGCATGACCGCAGACGCCGTTCGCATCCGCACCTCACATGTGTCGGTAGGCGACACGTCAAGCTGGACCCAAAGATCGATGCAGCGCTTCCTGAATATTGCGTTCCTCATACTCCTGCTGATCACCGGTGCCGCGCTGGCGGCGTTGGGGACGCAACTGGTCACGCTTGGCGGGTCGCCGTGGTATCTGGTGAGCGGGATCGTGATGCTGGTCACCGCTGTGCTCGGGTTCCGCCGCAGCGCCACATCGATCTGGCTGTTCTGGGCGTTCCTGCTGGCCAACCTCGTCTGGGCACTGTGGGAAGTCGGGCTTGATGGCTGGGCTCTCGCGCCGCGCCTGGCGATGCCGTTCTGCCTCGGCCTGTGGATGCTGTCGCGAGCCTATCGCCGGCATGTCGGGATTGGCGACCCGTTGCCCGGCGGACGGGTGTTGTGGCGCGGGCTTGGCCTTGCCGTTGTCGCTTCAATGACGGTGTTGTTCTGGTTCGATGCCACGCCCTCTGCCGCCAGCGATGCCTATGGTCCATCGCCCATGTCGGTCGAGGAAGGCGAATGGATGTCCTATGGCAACGATCGCGGTGGTTCGCGATTCTCCGCGCTGGCGCAGATTACCCCCGCAAACGTCGGCAATCTCGAACGTGTGTGGAGCTTCCACACGGGCCCGGCGCCAAAGCTCGGCAAACCTTCGTTCCAGGCCAACCCGCTGAAAATTGGTGATAAAGTCTATTTCTGCACCGGTTACAACGACGTCATCGCGCTGGACGCCGAATCCGGCAGGCAGGTCTGGCGCCATCGCAGCAACACGGACACGCACGGCGTCTTTGGCTTAAGCTGTCGCGGCGTTACATACTACCGGGTTCCGGATGCAACGGGGCACTGTTCGCAGCGGATCTACACCGCCACGATCGATGCGCGCCTGCTGGCGATGGACGCCGCCGACGGAGGCAGTTGCGCCGGGTTCGGCACGAATGGCGCGGTCAGCCTGCTCGAAGGTATGACCCCGGTCGAGAAGGGCTATTACTTCGTCACCTCGCCGCCTGCCATCGCGCGCGGCAAGCTGGTGCTGGGCGGCTGGGTCACCGACGGGCAGCATACCGGCGAACCATCCGGCGTGGTGCGCGCATTCGATGCGGTGACCGGCCGGTTCGCCTGGGCCTTCGACACAGGCAAACCCGATTTCCACGGAATGCCGCCTGCCGGGCAAAGCTTCACCCGCGGCACGCCCAATAGCTGGGCCCCGATGAGCTCCGACGACACGCTCGGCCTCGTCTATGTTCCCACCGGCAATGCCACACCCGATTATTTCGGTGGCCACCGCACCGCGAATGACGACCGGTACTCCAGCTCGGTCGTGGCACTGGATTCCGATACCGGCGCGGTGCGCTGGTCGTTCCAGACCACCCACCACGATCTGTGGGACTACGACGTCCCGGCCCAGCCAACGCTTGTCGATCTGCCCGGCGGGATTAAGGGCCTGCTGCAACCGACCAAGCGCGGCCAGATTTTCTTTCTCGACCGCGCCACCGGCAAACCGCTGTTGCCGGTCGCCGAAAAGCCGGTGCCGCACGATGGCGTGCCCGGCGAGCGGGTCTCGCCAAGCCAGCCCTATTCCGTCGGGATCCCCGCGTTTGGCGGTCCGCGCCCGAGCGAGAAGGGCATGTGGGGGCTGACCCCGATCGACCAGGCCATGTGCCGCCTGCGGTTCCGCCGCGCACGGTTCGAAGGCGACATGACCCCGCTTTCGACAAAGCGGCCGACGCTCACCTGGCCCGGCTATCTCGGCGGGGTGGACTGGGGCAGCGTATCGGTCGATCCGGTTCGCCAGGTGATGATCGTCAACAACAACCAGGTCGCCAACTACAACATTCTGATCCCGCGTGCCGAGGCGGACAAAATGGGCATCAAATCGATGACCGCCGCGCACATGTCAGACGTGGGTGGCGCAGCGGCGCAGATGGGCGTGCCCTATGCCGCAAAAATCGCGCCGTTCCTGTCGCCGCTTGCCATTCCCTGCCAGCAGCCGCCCTACGGCCGCATCAGCGCAGTCGACCTGCACACCGGCAAGATGGTGTGGAGCCGCCTGTTCGGCACATCGCGCGATAGCGGCCCGTTGACTTTGCCAACCTTCCTGCCAATCCCGATGGGCGTTCCCAATATCGGCGGATCGGTGACGACGCGCAGCGGGCTGGTGTTCATCGGCGCGACGCAGGAACACGCATTCCGCGCCTATGACGTGGCAAGCGGGCGTGAACTTTGGCGCGCGCGCCTGCCGGCCGGCGGCAATGCTTCGCCGACGACCTACTGGTCGAACAAGAGCGGGCGGCAGTTCGTCGTCATCGCGGCGGGCGGCCATGGCGGCATGCTTTCGGGCGAAAGCGACGAGCTCATCGCATACGCCCTGCCAAAGCGGTAACGCGCACCGGGATGCCGGCCTTGCCGTGCACGGCCCCCCATGGTTCCGCTGTCGCAGTCAAAGCCACGTCGAACAGTGTCATCTCGGCGACACGCGCATCTCAGCATGCGAGTTCCAGTCCCGGCACGTCCCAGTCGAGCAGGGCCACGCGCCCGGTGCTGCCCATAGTGACATAGGCGGTCCGGCGGTCCGGGCCACCGAACGCGATATTGGTGGTCAGGAAATCGGGAAGCGCGACCACCTCGGGCACGCCTCCCTCGGGCGGGAAAATCAGGATTGCTCCACTGCCGGGCGATGCGCAACAGATCCGCCCCGCGCTGTCGATCGCCAGACTGTCGAGATACATTCCCGGCCCTGCGCGGCCGACGATCGTGCTGCCGTTGGGCATAGGCGATGCGGATGTATCGATCACTCCCGGACCGGATAACCGGAAGCTGACAAGATGTCCCTCGAAGGTCAGGGCGACGTAGAGCGTGTTTCCGTCTGGCGATAGGCCCACGCCGTTGGGTCCATCCAGCGGGGTGGTCACCTCGCGGATCTCCGATCCATCGGCCTTGGCGTAATAAAGCGCGCCGCGCATGCGCACGCGGCCTCGATCTCGCCCGAAATCGGTGAACCAGAAGCCGCCCGTATCGTCGAACACGATGTCGTTTGGTCCCCAGAACGGAGTCGCTTCGCTATGGCTATACAGCGTTTCGAACGCGCCGGTCGCCAGATCGACCACCTGGATCGAACCCGGCGGCGTATCGAGCGGCGCTTCCAACGGCAACAGCCCGCCATCGCCCAAGACCATATGCCGATAGCCGCCGTTGTTGCACACGTAACAGCGCCCGTCCGGACCGATCGCGGCGCCGTTCGGCCCGCCGCCCAATTCCGCTACAGTCGATTTTGTCCCGTCGGGCGAAATGCGGGTCAGCCGTCCGCCCAGCACTTCGACCACCAGCAAGCTGCCGTCCGCCATCGCAATCGGGCCTTCGGGCAGCCACAGGCCGTCCGTCAAATAGCCATTGATCCGAGCGCTCATGCCGCCAGCTCCCTTTGCATCCAGAACACCGATTGTTCGGCCCAGGCCACGTTCCCCTTGGGTATAGGCGAAGTTTGCCGGATCCATGCCTACCAGAATAGCACGACCAGCGCGGCGCACACGGTGACGGCCCAGGTCTGGAACATCCACAGCATCCACACCGGGGCACGGCGCAATTCAATAAATTCACGCCCGACGAAAATCACTTTGGTGAAGGCGATCAACAGCACGATCGTGCGCGCCGCGCGACCGTGCCCGGTGACGCCCGATTCGAACGATACCAGCGTCGCCAGGACGAGCAGCAGCCAGACGATGCTGATGCGGTTGCGAAAGATCGAAGCCATCACCGCATCACAGCAGGTAAAGCAGCGCGAACAGCGCGAGCCACAGCAGATCGACCAGATGCCAGAAAGCGCCGCCGCCTTCGATCAGCGCCATCCCGTCCTTCCATGTGCCATCGGGCTGGAACCGGCTGACTATGAACGTGAGCGCGCCAAGGCCGATAATTACGTGCAGCAGATGAATTGCCGTAAACATATAGTAGTTGATGAAGAAATTGTTGGTATTTAGCGTGATGCCCGCCACGATCTTCGCGTAGTATTCAAAACCTTTCAATATGACGAACCCCGCACCCAGCGCGATCGCGCACATGAGCAACGAACGCGCGCGCTTGCCAGCGCCAGAGCGGACGGCGGACACCGCCTGCGCCACAAACCACGAACTGGTCAGCAGCAGCAGCGTGTTGAGCAGGCCAATGCGTTTGTCGAGCAGGGCACTGGATGCTTCGAACACTGCGGTTTCCAATCGCCAGTAAACCGCGAAAGTGATGAAAAACACCGCGAAGACCACCAGGTCTCCGCCGATGAACACCCACAATCCCACTTCACCGGGGACATGGCCGGCTGTCTTGCTGGCTGAGTGTCCGGCCATCAATCGCCTGCGAGGGCATTGCGCTTGACGGCCCCGAGCATGGCGAAGATCATGGCGTTGAACCAGATGCCGAACACGACCGCAGGCATCCAGAATGCCAGCGCGCCATTCCAGGCGAACGGCCCAACCTTGAACAGGCCGACGGCAAGGCCCGGCAGCAGCAGCACGCCGGTCCACAGGTTCATGTAGCCGGCCCAGCGCGGCAGGATCGGCACGGCGCGCTTGTCCTTCAGAATCACCACCCCAGTCACCACATTCTGGACGCAGCCAGGTACTGCCGGCATCACGAACAGAAAGAAGGCAATGTCGCTGAGCACGGCGATCGTCGTATCTGGATAGTTGGGCCGGTAGGCCGCCGCGGTGAAGAACAGTCCGGCAAAGAATACCGTGACAAAGCCATATGCCACTATCATTATAAAGGCATAGGTGAGCGGCGACACCGGCCCTTCGATCTTTTTCAAGAATGTCGCAATCGCCGCCGTGAACGGAAAGAACAGCACCGAGGCGGTCATGATGAAGATCGCGCCAACGAGGATCCCGGTCTGGTGCAGGCGGTAATAGGCCGCCACGACATCAGGCGGCGTTGCCGGGGCCAGCGGCGGAAACATCTGCGCCAGAGGCCAGATGCCGACGAACAACAGAGTTCCCGCGACCGCACCCATATAGATGCAGATCTTCATTGTACCGCTATGCATCAAGCCCTCCCCCAATTCACCCAGATGCAGCATCATGGCTTTGCGCCGGAAGCCAACACCCTCCTTCGGGCAGGGTCAGCGAGGTAGCGGAAACGCAGAGCGCGCGGCGGCGCTATTTCTGCGTGCCGCGCCGTTCCGCCAGCCAGCCGCGCAAGAGCAGCCCGGGCAGGCGCAGCTTCACCCGCAAGGGAAACAGTTTGAAGGCACCCCACATGTCGGCCGGGGCGACATAGATCGTCGCCGCCATCGCCCCCATCATCTTGCCCTTGATCACCAGTCGCTCGCCCTCGAGATCAATGGACCTCACGTCCATCATCTCCACGCCTTCCTTGCTGTAGAGTTTCATCCGCAAACCTTCTCGAAATCAAGACGCGAGGTCTTTCGTGATGACCTGCAGGGCATTACGCCCCGGACAACCGGTGACGCCGCCGCCAGGGTGGGTGGAACCGGCGATCATGTAAAGCTTGGGCGCCTGCCTCCGAGATTGCGCCCAGCCAAGCACGTTCGAGCCAGAAAGATTTGGCCACAACCGCGCACTTCGGCACGGTCTCGCTGTGCGCTTGCTGATTGTATTCGAGGTGGGACAAGACTACGCCAAACGACGGTAATTTGCGGCTCGGTCAAGGCGGCAGCCCTCAATTCCGGGAGATGGACGTTGGGCAACATCATGCCACGCGCGGAACGAGGGACGAGCGGGAATCCCACTTTTCAATGAGCATGCAAATTCCGTGCAGTCGATGGAGTGTGGCCCCTGGCAGGCGGGCGTTTCGGTTTCGCGCGGCTGCGTCAACACCAACACAAGTCGGACAAGGATATGGTAATGTTGGATTTTGCTAAAATCTTCGGACTGGGCGGGCGTGTTGCGATCGTGACGGGCGCGGCCCAGGGCATGGGCGAAGGGATTGCCCGCTATCTTGCCGGGGCGGGAGCAGCCGTGGCCTTGGCCGATATCCAGCAGGACGCCGTCGAAAAAGTCGCGGCCGAGCTCGTGGCGGCGGGGAGCAGCGCCCGGGCCTATCACGTCGACATGGGGAAAGAGGACGAAATCATTGCTTTGGTGGCAGGCGCGCGCGCGGATTTCGGGCGGCTGGACATCGTCGTCAATTGCGCAGGCCTGCAGCACCGCAATTTCCTAGAGGACACGACCAGCGCGTTCTGGGACACCATGATGGAGGTGAACTTGCGTGGCCCCTTCATAGCCACGCGAGAAGCAGTGCGGATCATGCGCGCCGACGGCACTAAGGGGCGAATAATCAACATCGCCTCCAACAGCGCCTTTCACGCCACCGCGCCCAGCCTGCTTGCCTATGCAACGTCCAAAGCGGGCCTTGCCGGCATGACGCGGTCGGTTGCGATGGAAGTGGCCAAGGATGGCATCAACGTGAACGCGGTGTGCCCCGGCAATACGGCAACGCCGGGCCAGCGCACCTCGACCGGCCCTTCGTTTACGCCCGAACAGATTGCAAAGTTCATGCCGCCGATCGGCCGGGTCGGCCAACCTGAAGACATCGCCGCAGCCGTGCTCTATTTCGCATCCGATGCGGCATCTTACATCACCGGCCAGACGCTCGTCATCGATGGCGGCCAGTTGTCCTGTTAGAATCCGGCACCCGTTCTTCATTCCCAACCACAGGTACCCCGATGACAAAAGCACTCTCGAATCTCAATTTCCGCGATATCGGCGGCTTGCCGACGCAGGACGGCGGCATCGTCCGGCCCGGCATTATCTACCGTTCCGAAGGCCCCGCCAGCTTCGAACCGGTCCACCGCGAGGAACTGGCGGCGCTGAATATCAAGCTCGTCTGCGATCTGCGCTCGGAAGGCGAGCGGGACGAGGACCCGAACGACTGGGCGGTTGCAGCGCGGCTGCTCAACCTCGACGTTACCGCGGACTTGCGGGTGCAGACCAACAGCGGCTGGACGGCGCTGAAGCACGATCAGTCGCCCCAGGCGGTGCGCATAGCGCTGCTCGGCAACTATGTATCGATTCCCGCCGCGCTGCGCCCGCATTTGCGGCATCTGGTGGAATCGATCGTGGACGGGGAGACCCCCCTGCTGGTCCACTGCACCGCAGGTAAGGATCGGACCGGCGTAATGATCGCCCTGCTGCTGCGATCTGTCGGCGTACCGGAGGATGTGGTGATCGCGGACTATGAACGCTCGGACGTGTTTGCCAAGAACCTGCGGTTGCGCGGCGGGATCGAGGAACAGTTCGAACAGACTTTCGGTTTCATCCCCAGCCAGGAACTGATCGACGCCATGATCGGCGTCGATGTCGAATTTCTTAACGCTGCATTCGATGCGATGACGGCCGAAAACGGGAGCCTGGAAGGCTATTTCGAGTCTGCAGGCATCGACGATGCGCTGCTCGCGCGCTTCCGCGAAACGATGGTCGCCACCGTTGATGACATGGGCAGGACCGAGCGCGGATAGCGGCCCGTCCCTGCCAGCTATGCCTTTGCTCTGGCCCAGCGCGCCAGCGCGGCTTCGATGGTCAGAACTTCCGGCTCCGAGATCGTGCCCGCCGTGACCGAAAACCGCGGTGCCGGCGCAGACTGGAGAATGGCGCCACGCGCCACGAAGCTGCCCCGCGCGGTGTTTTGGGCGTGGGCCGGAGCCTCAGCCATCGACAGGACCGGCGTGACGCAGCCATCGGTTTGGGCGAACAAGGCTGCCCATTCATCGCGCGGCCGCGTCGCAAAGCATGCGCTGAGATCGGCCTCCATGCGTGGCCAGTCGGCGCGGTCGTTCTGCCGGTAGCCGCGATCCTCCAGCCCAAGCCCGTTGATCATCTGTGCGAAAAACTGCGGCTCCAGGCAACCCACCGCCACATCGCGGCCATCGGAACAGCGATAGCAGCGGTAGAACGGGGCTCCACCGTCAATCAAATTCGACGCCGGCGCATCGGTCCACAAGCCTTTGGGCTCCCACGCGTAAAACAAGCTCATCAGCGAATGCACGCCGTCGGTGATGCAGGCATCGACCACCTGGCCTTTGCCGGTAGCCTTCGACGACAGGATCGCTGCCAGCAACCCTGCGATCAGGAACATCGCGCCGCCGCCGTAGTCCCCGACCAGGTTCAGTGGCACCGGCGGCGGGCCGGAACCATCGCCCATGGCGTGGAGCGCGCCGGTGATCGACAGGTAGTTGATGTCGTGGCCGGCGCGCAGGGCCAGCGGTCCGGTCTGCCCCCAGCCCGTCATCCGGCCGAAAACCAGCGCGGGATTGCGCGCAAGACAGACATCCGGGCCAAGGCCCAGCCGTTCCATCACCCCGGGCCGATAGCCCTCGATCAGGGCATCGGCGTTCCCGATCAACCCCAGCAATTGCTCGCGATCGACCTCATCCTTCAGGTTCAGGTATGTGACGGGGCGGCTGCGATGCAGGATATCGCCGCCCACGTCGTCCCACGCCCCCGCGCCCGCGCTGGGCGAACGGGCCACCCGCACGATCTCGGCACCCATGTCCGCCAACAGCATGGCCGCAAGCGGCACCGGGCCGATCGCGTCGAACTCGACGATACGAACGCCGGCAAGCGGCCCGGTGCTGGTGGTGGTCATCGGCTGTTTGTCCGGTCCGCGCGCCTGAGATCGAGGATCTCGCGCGTCTCGGCGGACGTAGCGACTTCAAGGCCGATGCATTCGATAACCTTGCCTTTTGCCATTTTGTCCTCGTGTGATTGTCAGCGGCGCTATGCCCACGCCTGCCCCGCCCGGCAAACCCGGGGCCAAGGCTTTGTGCGCCTATCTCACGTCAGGATGCCGAACTGACGGGCGCGTAGCACCGCCTGCGGTCGGCGGCGCACGCCCAGCTTGTCGTAGATCTGTTGCATGTACCATTTGACGGTACCTTCGGTGAGACCGAGGCGCTCGCCGATCTCGCGGTTGCGCAGGCCGCCGCCCACCATGATAAGGATATCGACTTCGCGACTGGCGAGGCGTCCGGTGAGGCCGAAAGCCTTTTCGCTTTCTTCCACGGGGATGGTCGGGCCGTTTTCCACCCGTCTCACCAGCATCGCGGCGAACTTATCGGCAGGCGTATCCAGCGCTGGGCCATTGGCATAGGCTTCGCTCAGCAAGGCCGAGATGACTTCGCCCTCATCCAGGAACACCCGGATCCAGCCGGCCGGTTCTGCCATTTCGACGGCGGAACGCACCGCCCGGCGCGCCTTCGAGCGATTGCCCTGCAGCACAAAGATTTCCGCGAGCAGAAGCTCGAATTCCACAGCCGAACGGACTGACCCGCTGCGCCGGACGAACTCCAGCCAGCGCGTGGCAACCTTGCAGGCGCGCACCAGGCGGTGGCGCTGCATCTCAATCCTGATCCACGCGATCGCAAGGCATTCGCGGCGGCGTGAGGGATTCAAGGTGGGTACGGGCTCCTCGTCGAGATACTGCCCCACGGCGCGCAAGGCGATCTCCGCCTCGTCGATGTGGCCTGTCTTGACCAGAATCCGTACCTGCTCCGCCACCACGTTGGCGCGCAGGCGGTCGAGCCCGCATTCGATGGCAACCAGATGCGCCTCCTCGAGGCCGGCCAGCGCCGATACGCTGTCCCCCCTGGCAAAAGCCAGCCGGGCGCGAACGAGATAACCCGAGGCCAGCTGATCGACCATGCCCCACTGTCTGATCCCGGGCAGGTAGCGTTCGACCAGTTCGCTCGCCAGATCGAGCTCCCCGATCTCGTAAAGCAGTTCGGCATAGGGCAGTGCCGGTAAAGCCACGAGGCCGGGGATTTCCGCATCGCGCACGCCGGCCGACGCCAGCGCTTCCTCGCTGAAACGCCGTGCGATGACCGACTTGCCCTGCACCATCAGGGTGGGCACGATCGAACATTTGAGCGCGATCGAGGCAAATTCGGCACCCGGCCGGTCCAGCGCGCGGCGAACTTTCGCCTCAAGCTTGAGCGCATCATGGAAGTGATAGAATTCGCGCCGGGCGGCAATGACTTGCGCAAGGAGCGTACAGCTCAAATAGGCTTCATCGTCGCCGATCTCCGAAATCAACTGTTCGGCATCGCGCTCGACCAGGACCATATCGTCCTGCGCAGCAGCCAGCATGATCTGCCGATGGCGGATGTGGTAGTCGAGCATCGTCGCTGCGAAAGCATCGAGCTTTCCTTCGGCGACCAGCGTATCGCGTAAGGTACAGGCCGTCTCGATCAGACGCGACGCCGCTGAGAACGACAATCGCCGGATACGCCGCCATGCCATGGCCAGGACCACCATCGGCCGGCTGGAAATGACGGCCCAGGGCAGCGCGGACGCGATCTCGTCAAACCGGTTCAGGTGCCCGGCCGTGGTGAGGTCGTTTGCCAGCAGATCCAATTGGTCGGCGAGGAATTCCTGATCGCCGCTGGCCGCTGCGTGCTCCAGCGCCTTGCGCAGATCGCGGCGCTCCGCAAAATGCCGGCTGGCACGGCGGTGCAGCTCTGCCGCGCGGGCAAAAGCCCGTTCGTGCAGACGGCCCAGCGCCATCGCCCTAAACAGAGGATGGTAGGCATAGCGGCTCCGTTCCTCGTCGATGGCATTGATGAACAGGCCTGCGCGATAGGCATCATCGAGCATGGCGCGGGCATTGTCATCGCCGGTTACCGCCGCGCAGGAAGGCCCGGTCAGCTCATCCAGAATACAGGTGTTGATCAGAAAATCGCGCATTTCGGGGGTCTGAAGTTCCAGCACCTCTTCCGAAAAATAGCCTGTGAATTCCCTGCGGAGGTTGTCCGACAGCGGCTTCCACGCCTTGCCGCGTGCGGATTCTCGCCGGTACAGCTCGCCGCCGATGACCAGGCCCGAAGCCCATCCGTCCACGTCGCGAATGATCTGCTGCATGATTTCCGCATCGACGGGCACGCCGGCGACGCGGGTGATCAGCTCGCGCGCTTCGTCTTCGTCGAAAGCGAGTTCATCCGCACCTACTTCGACCAGGAACCCCAGCGAACGCGCGCGCGCGACTGGAATCGGCAAGGCTCCCCGCGATACGAGGATCACGGTCATCGCGTCGCGCGCGCTGGAAATGACCTGGCTCAGGAAATTGAGCACGGGCACCGGCAACAGATGCGCATCGTCGACCACCAACACAGGCGGCTTTTCATGGACCTGCGCCATTGTGGCAAGCCACATATCGTCGGAGCCTTCCCGGTCAAGGTGGTCCCATTTGAGCCCGGCGGCGAGGCCAGCCGCCCTCAACGCGCCAAAGAACGACGGAAAATCGCGAATGCCAGCCCGGACCGAAAGCCACAGCGCCGGCCGGCCCTGCGCCTTCATGTGATTGTGGCAGTATAGCGCGGCCGTGGTCTTGCCGCTCCCGGCGGGGGCGCAAAACGTCGAAAGCCGCGAGCGCGAGATCGGCTCTAGCAAATTGAGGAAGGCTTTTCGCGGAACGACGATGGTCGTTGCGCGGGGGGGGATGATCGTCGTGGGGACAAGGCCCATAATGCTGCACTCTCCTGCTGAGGCGACTCTGATGGTCGCCTTCGCGTGCCTTCTTTCACCAATCTCGCGCCCAACGCAATCGTCTTTTCCTATCGAGCGATAGGGCTTCGCGCTGAAACAAACACATGATCTTCCGGAACACGGGAGCGACTCATCCTTGCCGCCGGCGCGGCGCGTCCATACGCCACTGCCTTACGCTGCCTTCAAGCCCGCCCGCAGGCTCGATGCTGACTGGAATGGCGCCCATGCGCGGCTGGCCGAAGACAGGATCGAACGCCGCGTTGGCTTCGATCAACATGGCTGGTAAGGGGCATGCGGCTGGGCCCGGATCGCCACGTCGGGCAAAAGAACGTGCGGCTGGGCGTGGGTTTCTCCTGCCCGCACCCAGCGGCCACACACGGTATTGAGGCTGAGCGCCAGATATTCGCACAGCGTGCCATGGAGCGGAAAATGCGCGCCCGTGGCAGTGACGACACAGCCGCTTTCCGCAGCAGCAAAAGTGCGTGCCGTCAAAACCAAGTCGGCGGCGGTAATGCCCGCGACCTCCGCGACATGATCGGGAGTGAACGGATCGACGGCGGCCTTCAGCGCATCGATCCCGATGGCGTTGTCCGTCACGAACCCGGTGTCATAGAGACCTTCCGACAGGATCACGCGCAGGATCCCTGCGAGAATGCTGGCATCCTGGCCCGGCTGCGGCGCGATGTGCAGAAAAGCGTGAGCCGTGGATTCGGTGGCCCGCGGATCGATCACGATCAGCTTCATCCCGTCCCTGACCGCCTGCTTCACCGCCTGGCCCGGGTTGACCATGACGCCTTGCTTGGAAATGACCGGATTGGTCCCGACCATGATCCAGGTCTTGGCCGTGGAAAACGGCTGCGGCCCGGGAATCCACCGTCCGTGCAGAGCTTGCGCGATCACCTTGCCCGCCTGGTCGATTGTCTGAACCGAAAAGAACCGGTCGGGAAACGTGCCCATCGCCATGATGAACATTGCGCCGATCACCGGATTGATCGGGTTGGTCAGGTTGCCATTGCCTGGATAGACCGCGATGGCTTCCGGCCCGTGTTCCGCCACGATGGCCTCGATGCGCTGCGCAATCTCCTCGATCGCCTGAGCCATCGGGATTTCGGTGTAGGTGCCATCGGCCATCCGCTTGCGGGGATGCAGCACGCGGGTGGGCGAATAATGCGCCTCGGGCATCGCCCGGCCCTTGGGGCAGGTATAGCCTCCATAGATCGGCGACTGGCGATCCCCAACCACCTTGGTTGCGCGGCCGTCCGCAACCGTCACCTCGACCGGGCAACCTGCCCAGCAGACCTTGCATATTCCAAAGCGCGTCTCACTGGTCCCGGCTGGGCTGTTGGCCATGCTATCCCCACTCCCGTTCCGACGCCTGCAATCGTCAACCCCGATATCTTTTGGGTATTCTGGCAATCTCAGGCCTGACGGCTTTCGCCCCATAGGCGATTTGCCGGGTTCGAGCGTCCGTGAGGACCTGTCTACCGGAAGGGTCTGCCCCGCGCGGGGCGGGATCACCGCAGCTTGGTATTACCCGCCTAGCGTATTCAAACAATTTCTCCTGTGTGCTGGCCGGCAAAGCGATCGACGCTTGCCATGCCACCGTCGATAATTACCGTGTCGCGGTCCAGCGCGATCGCCCTGAACACGATCTGGTCGCCGTCCCGCCAGCTTTGCGTGCGCACTGTCTCGCCCGGGAAGACCGGCGCGGTGAAGCGCGCGGCAATCGAGGACAGGCGCGTCGGATCACCGCTGCAATGCAGGTGGATCAGTGCCCGCGCCACGAGGCCGAGCGTGGAAAGCCCGTGCAGGATGGGCTGGTCGAAACCCGCCAACCGCGCGGTTTCAGGTTCGACATGCAGCGGGTTGCGATCACCCGACAAGCGGTAGATCAAGGCTTGCTGCCGGCCTGTCGGCAGATCGAGACTGGACGGTGGCGGCGTATCGGGCATTGTCACGGGAGCAGGCCCCGG
>JAYVWX010000051.1:0-4786 GCA_043785715.1 Novosphingobium sp.
TATCAACCACGCTGGTGATGCCATGCGCCCTGGCGATCTCGCAGACCGCGGCGATATCGACGATGTCCATCGTCGGGTTGGCCGGCGTCTCGAAGAAAAACACTTTGGTGTTGGGCTTCACCGCCGCTGCCCAGGCGTCATTGTCACGCCCGTCGATCGGGGTGACTTCGATGCCAAAGCGGGGCAGCAGGTTGTCGGTCACCCAGCGGGTCGGGCCGAAGGCGGCGCGGGCGATGACCATGTGGTCGCCGGCCGAAAGCTGGCACAGCATCGCCGCGGTCATCGCCGCCATGCCGGTCGCCTGGGCGCGGCAGGCCTCGGCGCCTTCCATCAGCGCGATGCGTTCCTCGAGCATCTGCACGGTCGGGTTCTGGGTGCGGCCATAGGTCATCCCCGGTTCCAGCCCGGCGAAGCGCGCGGCTGGGGTTTTGGCATCGTCGTAGCTGAAGCCGGAGGTGAGGTAGATCGCCTCGCTGGTCTCACCCTGCTCCGAACGCCAGGTGCCCCCGCGCACGGCGCGCGTGGCGGCGCGCCATTTCGCGGTGATCGAGCGGTCCTGACCGGTGGTGCGTTTCATGCCGACGGCTTTACGTTCATTTCCGGCGATAGAAAAGCAGGCAAATCCTCCCTCGAATCAAGCGTTGCGGCTGGCTCCCGGCACCCACAGCACATCGCCGCCGGACCGGGCATTGACCGCGCGGGCAAGGACAAAGAGGTAGTCCGACAGCCGGTTGATATAGGCGAGCGCCGCCGGGTTGACCGGCGCCGCCGCTGCCAGCGCCGTCATCCCGCGTTCCGCCCGGCGCATGGCCGCGCGCGCGACATGCACCCGCGCCGCGGCTTCGCTGCCGCCGGGCAGGATGAAGCTGGTCAGCGGCGCGAGATCGGCATTGAGCGCGTCGATCGCCTGTTCCAGCCAGGCGGTCTGCTCGGGGACCATGCGCAGCACCATCGGCGACGGCGTGAAATCATCGCCCGGCGTGGCGAGATCGGCGCCAAGGTCGAACAGATCGTTCTGGATACGCGCCACGTGCGCGGCGTGCGGACCCCCCGCCAGCGCCAGCGCGGCGAGGCCCAGCGCGCTGTTGGCTTCGTCGACCGCACCGATTGCCTCCATCCGCACCGCATGCTTGGCGAGCCGCGAGCCATCGACCAGCCCGGTGGTTCCGTCGTCCCCCGTACGCGTGTAGATCTTGTTGAGCTTTACCAAGGCTCTAGCGGCTTATAGCCAGCAAAATGGCGACGACGACCACGGCCAGCGCCTGATATTTGATCCGCGCGAACATCATCTTGTTCTGCATCAGCTGCATCTCGGTGGGACCGGCGCCGGGATCGCGGTCAAGCTCTTCCCTGGTGGTGTTGAGGAAGGCGACGATGCCGCGCACCAGACTGACGACGACCATGATCACCAGCACGGCGATCAGCGGGATAAGGATATAGTTCATGGATCGCTATTTAGGCGCGCGATGAGCGAAATACCAGCGGGGAAGCGATGCGCGCGGAGCGAATTCGCTAGCGCCGGCCCATCCTCGCCGGCACGGCGGCGCTCGGCCAGCGAGGGGGAGCCGCGCCGCTTGGCCAGCTTGCGCCCGTCGGCCTCGACCAGCAGGCCGTGGTGATGCCAGCGCGGCACCGGCAGATCGAGCAGCGCCTGCAGCAGCCGGTGGATGTGGGTGGCGAGGAACAGGTCGGCGCCGCGCGTCACCAGCGTTACGCCGTCCGCCGCATCGTCGAGCGTGGCGGCGAGGTGGTAGCTTGCGGGCGCGTCGCGGCGCAGCAGCACGACATCGCCGAAGATAAGCGGGTCTGCCTGCTGGATGCCGGTCAGTTCGTCTTCCCATTCGAGCGGCCCGGCCAGCGCAATCGCCTTCGCCATATCCAGCCGCCAGGCCGCGCCTCCGGGATCGGCCGTGCAGTCTCGGCAGGTGCCGGGGTAGATCGGCCCGTCCGGTCCCGCCGATGCGGCTGCGGTGGCAATCTCGGCGCGGGTGCAGCGGCAGGGGTAGAGCAAACCCATCGCCTTGAGCCGCTCGCCAGCGGCGGCGTATTGCGCCAGCCGCGCCGACTGGTACACCGCCGCGCCGTCCCAGCTGAGGCCCAGCCAGGCAAGATCGGCGAGGAACGCCTCGATCAGCGCCGGCCGGCTGCGCGTGCCGTCGATGTCCTCGATGCGCAGCAGCACTTCGCCGCCCCGCGCCCGGGTCAGATCATGCGCGACAATCGCCGCATAGGCATGGCCGAGATGCAGCGGCCCGTTGGGGCTTGGAGCGAAGCGGGTGCGGGTCATCGGCTCGTTTTAGTCACCCGGCTGTGGACCGGCACGCGATGAGGTGCTTGACGCGGCGCGGTGAGCCGTGTTGAATTCCCCGCCATGCACTGCCATGAAACCGTAACCCCGGTTTGCGACGGGAGGCCATGCTCAAGTCGGAGCTGATCGAGCGCGCGGCCCGCTTCCGCAGCGCCGGGGATGACCCCACCCGCAATCTTTCCGCTTGCCCCGCGCTGGTGCTCAATGCCGACTACACACCGCTGTCGTACTATCCGCTGAGCCTGTGGCCGTGGCAGACGGCGATCAAGGCGCTGTTTCTCGAACGCGTCGATATCGTCGCCAGCTATGAGCGCGAGGTGCACAGCCAGCGCTGGACGATGCAAATCCCCTCGGTGATCGCGCTGCGGCAATATGTAAAAGTCTCGGAATTCCCGGCTTTCACCCGCTTCAACCTGTTCCTGCGCGACCGGTTCAGCTGCCAATATTGCGGTTCGCCCAGCAATCTCACCTTCGATCACGTCATCCCCCGCAAACTCGGCGGCAAGACCAGCTGGGAAAACGTCGCCACCGCCTGCGCGCCCTGCAACATGCGCAAGGGCGGACGCACTCCGGCGCAGGCGCATATGCCGCTCCTGCTCAAACCAATCCGCCCGACCAACTGGCACCTCCAGGAACGCGGCCGCGGCTTCCCGCCCAATTATCTCCACGAAACCTGGCGGGACTGGCTCTACTGGGACATCGAGCTGGAAGCATGAGCCGCGCGGCATGATGGGGCGAATCTTCGGCGTGCTCACGGGCAAGGTCAAGCCATTCCGCGGGCCGCTGCTCGGCAATTCCTACATTAAGTGCCTGGCGTCGCCCGGCGCGCGCGCTCATAGGTGCACCCGCATGGATGACGAAAATCAGGGGCACGGCGGGCACAAAGACAGCGGTTCGACCCTCGCGATGGGTGCGATCGGCGTGGTTTTCGGTGATATCGGCACGTCGCCGCTCTATGCCTTGAAAGAAAGTTTCGTCGGGCATCACCCCCTGGCGGTGGACCGGGTGCACATTTTCGGGGTGCTATCGCTGATCTTCTGGACGATGATGCTGATCGTCACGGTCAAATATGTCTTCGTCATTCTGCGCGCGGACAACAAGGGTGAAGGCGGCAGCTTGGCGCTATTGGCGCTGATCAGCCGCAAGCTGGGCGAAAACCGCTGGAGCGGCGGGATTGCCATACTGGGCCTTATCGCGACCGCCCTGTTCTATGGCGATGCGATCATCACCCCCGCCATCTCGGTATTGTCGGCGGTCGAGGGGCTGACGGTGGTGCAGGGTGGATTACAACCGCTCGTCCTGCCGATCTCGGTCGTAATCCTGATCGGACTCTTCGCAATCCAGTCGCGCGGCACGGCCGCGATCGGGAAGCTGTTCGGGCCGGTGATGATCGTCTATTTCCTGGTGCTGGCGGTGCTCGGGGTCATCGGCATCGCCAAGGCGCCGGAAATTCTCTGGGCGCTCAGTCCCCATTATGCGCTCGCATTTTTCATGTTCGACCCCATGCTGGCCTTCCTCGCGCTCGGCTCGGTCGTCCTCGCCGTGACGGGCGCGGAGGCGCTCTATGCCGATATGGGCCACTTCGGCCGCAAGGCGATCATGGCCTCATGGCTTTACATCGCCTTTCCCTGCCTGCTGCTCAACTATCTTGGCCAGTCGGCGCTGCTGATGCAAAATCCGGCGGCGGCGGCAAATCCCTTCTTTCTGATGGCGCCAGAATGGGCGCGGTTGCCGCTGGTGATCCTGGCGACGATGGCGACAGTCATCGCCAGCCAAGCCGTGATTTCGGGCGCTTATTCGGTCTCGCAGCAGGCCGTCCAACTTGGCTTCCTGCCCCGGATCCGCATTCTCCACACCAGCGCCAAGGCTGCGGGCCAGATCTACATTCCACTGGTCAATTGGGGCCTGCTGATCATGGTCATACTGCTGGTCCTGGGCTTCCGGAATTCCAGCAATTTGGCTGCGGCCTATGGTATAGCGGTAACCGGAACGATGTTCATCACCGCCTGCTTGCTGGGCATACTGGCCTCGGCAGTGTGGAAGTGGCCGCCGCTGGTGGCGATTGTCGTTACCGGCGCCTTCCTGTTGGTCGATGGGCTTTATTTCGCCTCGAACGTCACCAAAATTCCCGATGGGGGCTGGTTCCCTCTGCTGGTTGCCGCAGTCATTTTCATCCTGCTAACCACTTGGGCGACTGGCCGGCGTCTGGTTCGCGAGCGGCTGGAGGAAGGGGCGCTGCCGATCGAGATATTCATTCGTTCGACGGGCAGTAGCGTGCACCGGGTCGTGGGCACTTCGGTATTCCTGTCATCGACCGCCGACGGCGTCCCCCCGTCGTTGCTGCATAATTTGAAGCACAACCACGTGCTGCACGAGCGAGAGCAATTCGGGCGAGCGGATGAAACTGTTGCGATGAATCCCGCCCAGCCGCGCAAATTCGGCATTCTCCAGTCCCGGGATCGTCCGGAAAATCCGCAC
>JAYVWX010000052.1:0-5798 GCA_043785715.1 Novosphingobium sp.
GCCCTCGCGGTCGCGCTCGGTACCGGTGGCCTGATGGTGGCGATAACACTCGTCTGAGCAGGACTGGCCAACCCCGGCGGACCCCGCGGCTGGGGGCGGCTTTGCAGTGGGGCGCCGGGGCATATCCACCGTTGCCGGATTCCGCTGGGCAGCCGTGCACCCCGTGGCTTTCCCTTGGGTGGAAAACCGGGCGAAACGGCTTTCCCAAGCCTCGCTGAATGCCTATAGGCTTGGCATGGCAAGCACCCCCCGGAACACCCCCGAAGACACCCCTGCGTCCATCCCCGCGAACATCCCCAACGCCAACGCTTACGGGGCCGACCAGATCAAGGTGCTCAAAGGCCTCGACGCGGTGCGCAAGCGGCCCGGCATGTATATCGGCGATACTGACGACGGCTCGGGCCTGCACCACATGGTGTTCGAAGTTTCTGACAACGCCATCGACGAGGCGCTGGCGGGACACTGCGACCTGGTCCTGATCGAACTCAACCCCGATGGTTCGGTCTCGGTCGAGGACAACGGCCGCGGCATTCCCACCGGGATCCACACCGAGGAAGGTGTTTCCGCCGCCGAAGTCATCATGACCCAGTTGCATGCCGGCGGCAAGTTCGAGAACACCTCCGACGATAACGCCTACAAGGTTTCCGGCGGGCTCCACGGCGTCGGCGTTTCGGTGGTCAACGCGCTGTCCGAATGGCTGGAACTCACGATCTGGCGGGATGGCGAGGAGCACTGGATGAAATTCGCCCATGGCGACGCCGTCTCCCCGCTGATCCTTCGCGGCCCGGCGCCAGAAGGCAAGAAGGGCACCCGCGTCACCTTTCTCGCCTCGACCGATACGTTCAAGAACGTCACCGAGTTCGACTTCGAAAAGCTCGAACACCGCTACCGCGAGCTGGCCTTTCTCAACTCGGGCGTGCGCATTCTGTTGCGTGACAAGAGGCATGCCGACGTCGCCGAGCACGACCTTTATTATGAAGGCGGGATTGGCGCTTTCGTGGCCTATCTGGACCGCAACAAGACGCCGCTGCTGCCGCATCCCGTCGCCATTTCCGCCGAGCGCGACGGCATCGGCATCGATGTCGCGCTGGAATGGAACGACAGCTATTACGAAAACGTCCTCTGTTTCACCAACAATATCCCGCAGCGCGACGGCGGCACCCACCTTGCCGCCTTCCGCGCCGCGCTGACCCGCACGATCAACAATTACGCCGAGAAATCGGGAATCCTGAAGAAGGAGAAGGTCAACCTCACCGGCGACGATATGCGCGAGGGACTGACCGCGATCGTCTCGGTCAAGCTGGCCGATCCCAAGTTCTCGTCGCAGACCAAGGACAAGCTGGTCTCCTCCGAAGTGCGCCAGCCGCTCGAAAGCCTGATGGCCGACCGGATGAGCCAGTGGCTTGAAGAGAACCCGGCGCACGCCCGCGCCGTGATCGGCAAGATCATCGATGCCGCCGCCGCGCGCGAGGCCGCCAAAAAAGCGCGCGAACTTACCCGGCGCAAGGGGGCGATGGATATCGCCAGCCTGCCCGGCAAGCTCGCCGATTGCCAGGAGCGCGATCCCGCCAAATGCGAGCTGTTCCTGGTCGAGGGCGACAGCGCCGGCGGTTCGGCCAAGCAGGGCCGCGACCGCAATATCCAGGCCATCCTGCCGCTCAAGGGCAAGATTCTCAACGTCGAGCGCGCGCGCTTCGACCGGATCATTTCATCCAAGGAAGTCGGTACGCTGATCCAGGCGATGGGCACCGGCATCCGCGACGAATTCAACCTCGCCAAGCTGCGCTATCACAAGATCGTCATCATGACCGACGCCGATGTCGATGGCGCCCATATTCGCACGCTGTTGCTCACCTTCTTCCACCGCCAGATGCCCGACATCATCCGCGCCGGCCATCTGTTCATCGCCCAGCCGCCGCTCTACAAGGTCGCCAAGGGCCGCAGCGAGGTTTACCTCAAGGACAATGACGCGCTCGACCGCTATCTGATCGACGCGGGCCTGGCCGGGCGGGTGTTGGAAACTGCGGGCGGCGCGCGGGGCGGAGCGGAGCTGGCCGGGTTGGTCGAACACGCCCGGCGGATGCGCAGCCTGATGGGCTTCGTGCCGCGCCGCTACGATCCGGCGATTGTCGAGGCGCTGGCGCTGGCCGGGGTGCTTGATCCCGAACTCGACCGGGCGGGCCGCGTCGCGGCGCTGGCCAGGGCCGCGACCTGGCTCGACATCGGCGAGCGCGATGCGAAATGGACCGCCTCAATGACCGGGGACGACGATGTCACCGTCCAGCGGCTGTGGCGCGGGGTGACCGATCATCACATCGTCGAGGCTGCCTTCCTGATCAGCGCCGAGGCGCGCAAACTTGCCAGACTCACGGGCGAACAGACCGAAGTCTACTCATCGACGGCGCGGTTGGTGAAGGCGGGCGTGGCGGCGGAAGAGGCGGAGCCCGACGCCGAGGCTGAAGCGCCTGACGACCTGTTGTCCTCGAATGAGGTCGACGCTCCGTCCGAGGCTCCCGCGCGGCGTTCGGCATCATCGCCCGACACCAGCGGCGGGCGGATCACCCGGCCATCCGAACTGCTCGATGCTGTGCTTGCCATCGGCCGCAAGGGCCTGTCGATCAGCCGCTACAAGGGCCTGGGCGAAATGAACGCCGAGCAGCTGTGGGAGACCACGCTCGACCCCGAAAACCGCGCGCTGCTCCAGGTGAAGGTGGAAGACGCCGATGTTACCGACGAGATTTTCACCCGGCTGATGGGCGACGTGGTCGAGCCGAGGCGGGAATTCATCCAGGAGAACGCGCTGAACGTGGCCAATCTCGACGTTTAGGCCGGAGCGTGAACAGGCTCAGATTGTCTGAGCCTGACCTTAAACCTCTGGAACGGAGCAAACCGAGGGTTTGTGCGGATTTTCCTGCGGCCAGGCGATCGGCAAGCAGCCGCCATGCCGCTGCTCATCCCGATCATCGCCGCCGCGTTCGCGCTTTGCGCCCCCGGCCCCCGCGTCACCTGTGTCGTCGATGGCGACACCTTCTGGCTGCGGGGCGAGAAGATCCGTTTGGCCGATATCAACGCGCCAGAAACCCACGGGGCGGCCTGCCCCGCGGAAGCTGAGCGGGGCGCTGCGGCAACGCGGCGGCTGATCGTTTTGCTCAATGCCGGCCCCTTCGCTCTGGAGACCGGCGCCCGGACGCGCGACCGCTATGGCCGCCTGTTACGGATTGTCCGGCGCGATGGCCGCAGCCTCGGTCAGGCGCTGGTCGAGGCGGGGCTGGCGGAGAACTGGCATGGCAGGCGCGGGGATTGGTGCGGCTGGGCTTCGGCCGATTGATGCCCCTTGCGACCTGTGCCTGCCTGGCACGGACGCGGCGCCAGTTCTGAAGGCCGGACGAATTCGGTGCAAAACGGGACAGTTTTTCGGAAATCGGCTCGCCCCGCGATTGCCGGCCCAGGCAATCGAAGCGATATCCGTCCGGCGCGGACCGACCTGCGACGTCAGCACCCGCACTTATAAGGAGCGCACGCAGTGATCGGGCGGAGGGGGCCAGCACTAGAAACTTCGCGGCACCGGCGGCGGCTTGGAATTTCGCTCCTGGTCCTGAGCTTGCTGCTGCCTGCCTCGCCCGTGACCGCCGCGGTCCCCGCCCTTACCGTGACCGCCGACGCAGCCCTGCGCTTTGGCGCCTTTGTTGTGCCGTCGAGCGGCTCGCGTACGGTCAGCGCCAGCGGCGCGGTGATCAATGACGCGATCTTTCCGGTCGCCTCCGCGCCGGTCGGCCCCTCGCAATTCACCGTTGCATATGATCGCGGCAACCAAAATGGCAAGCCGATCACGGTGACTTTTCAAATGATGCTCAGCAGCGTGCCGGCGGTCACGCAGACGGGGGTGAGCGGGCGCTTGTCCGCATTCGATTCCGACCTGCCCGGCGCCGCTCTGCTCGTGCCGGGACGGATCGTCACTTACACCATCGCCAACTGCACGACCCGCATCTGCGCCAAGTCGTTTCGGGTCGGAGCACGCCTCGATGTAACCCGCAGCAGCGGCGGTGCGAACCTGACAATCGCGCTGCCGATGATCGCCACTCTGCTGTCGGTCCAGGGCGGTTGAGCCGGACCAGCCTTGTCGCCGCGCTGTGTCTGGCGTGGGCGCCGGTTCCGGCACTGGCCGCCAGCGCGACGGGCGCGGCGGCGGCGGATGTGGTCAGCCCGGTCGCTGTGCGGCAGATCCGCGATCTCGATTTCGGCATACTGGCCGCAAACGCGGACTCAGCGGGCTTCGTGAAGATCGCGCCCGGCGGGTCGGTGGCGATATATGGCGGCGGTGCGCACACGGCCTGCGCTTCGCCCGCACAATGCCCGTCGCCGCATTTCGCGCAGTTCGAGGTCTCCGGTGAAGCGAACCGCGCTTACACCATCGCGGCGCCTGCGCATGTCTCGGTTGCCGGCGAGCAGGTTGGCGATGGAGTTACGCCGGGCTTGGCACCGCCGCTGCTGGTGATCGACGACATCGAGATCTGTTCGGCCAGCCGCCCCGACGCCGGCCGGGCGGGCCGGCTCGACAGCTCCGGCCGCGACCGTTTCGATCTCGGCGGCACCTTGCGGCTGCCCGCGGCGACCCCGCCGGCGCGGTTTCGCATCAGCGTCGAGGTAATCGTCACCTACAGCTGAAATCCGCGCGAGCAGCGGCTTGGTTTCCTGCGGTGCCCGGTACCTGCACCGCCTGGATCGTTGACCGTCTGTTACGCAGCAACCCCTAGGTTAATGCCCGTAACGGTGTGTTTACCTCTCTTGGCTAAATCCCCCTTTGCGCACTGTTCCCGAAGTCCGGCGACCAGTCATTTCGGCGCAAAGTCATTTGGATTGATCACGGCGTTTCGGGTCCGGGGCTTTCCTGCTTTGAGGGGTACTACGCATGAAGAAGTTTGTTATCGCCGCGGTTGCGGTGGCTCTCTCGTCCGGTTCGGCCTATGCCGCCACCGCCAATGGTTCGGCGACCGCTGAGGTTGTTGCACCGATCACGCTTATACACACACCGGCCGCGGTATTGAATTTCGGCAAGTTCGTCGCCGGCACGGGCGGCAGTGTGGCGGTGACCGCAGTCGGCGTCGGTACGGCGTCTGGCGGGGTTACACTCGTTTTGGGCTCGACCAACTCGGCCGATGCTTTCACCGTGGCTGGTGGTAACAGCCAAAGTTACACGATCGCGACGGCTGCGGGCACCGTCAATTCCGGCGCCAACAGCATGAGCTTCACCACGAGCCCGTCGGCTGCAACCTCAACGCTCACCGCGCTCGGTACGGGTGGTTTCACTGTCGGCGGAACGCTGACGGTTGCGTCGGCTCAGGCCCCCGGCACCTATACCGGCACCTACGTCGCCACTGTTGTGTATCAGTAATATTGCAGGAGGGCCCGGTTGACGCAGGTAATGCACCGGCCGGGCCATTCCAATCCTGGAATTATAAGGAACCGAACGTCGGCCTTGTTGCTGGCCGCCGCGGCGGCCATGCTTTTGCCTGGGACAGCCAATGCTGCCCCAGCGCAGGCGAGCGGCTCAGCGCAGGCGGATGTAGTCACGCCGGGTAGCGTTGTGCCGCTCGACGCCTTGCGGTTCGGGCGATTCATACAGCCAAGTGCGGCTGGCACACTAACCATCGATATCGCCTCCACGGTCTCGGCAACCGGCGGGGTTGCGGGCAATCAAAACATCACCCAAGTCGGCACCGGGCGAGGCCCAGGGTCTTTTTTGCTAAGTGGTAGTCCCAACCGTCAGACCGATATTGTACTGCCGGTATCCTTCCCCA
>JAYVWX010000053.1:0-20176 GCA_043785715.1 Novosphingobium sp.
GCGGCTGGGTCTCGGCCAGCATGATCGCCAGGGTGAGATAGGCCGCCGCCGCGCTCATCGCATGGCCGCTGGGGAAGCTGGCGGTGAAGGTCTCGGCGAGATGCGGCACCAGCGCCGGCCGGGCGCGGTGGAACAGCGATTTCAGCCACTGGTTGAGCAGCGAGCTGCCGGCGAACGACACCACCAGCCACACCGCTTCCCGCCGCCGCCCCTGCAGCACCAGGAAGATCGTCCCGGCCAGCCCGATCAGCCACAACAGGGTAGAGCCGCCCAGCGCGCTGATATCGATCGCGCTTTGCAGCAACCACGGCGGGCCTACCGGCAGCGCGGGATTGTCCGCCCGCCGCAGCGCCATCAGGATCGCCGCGTCGAAGCCGAAGCTTTCCCCCTCCAGCAGTTCGCTCGCCAGATAGGCCGCCAGCCACAGCGCCGAGAGCGTGAACAACCCGATTACCGGCCACAGATTGCGCGCCGCCGCTTTGGTGGCCGCGGCGGCCGGAGTGGGGGTTTGGCCGTGCACCATCGGACAACGTGCTAGGGGAAACTAGCCGGGCGGCAAGCGCGCTTTTGATCACGCCTCTTGCGAGCACCTTTCCTGACCGTGCAGGCGGCGCCCCTCGCCGTGCCGCGGAGAATTTAAGCCGCTTCTTCGGTTTTGTCGCCCTTGAGCACGCGGATCGGATCCTTGCGGCCTTCGACGACATCGCCATCGACCACAATCTCGGCGATTCCGTCTTCGGTCGGCAGATCGAACATCGTGTCGAGCAGGATGCCCTCGACAATTGAGCGCAACCCGCGCGCGCCGGTCTTGCGGTCGATCGCTTTCCTGGCGATGGTTTCCAGCGCGTCCCCGGTGAAAGTCAGCACCACGTCTTCGAGATCGAACAGCTTCTGGAACTGCTTGACCAGAGCGTTCTTCGGCTCGCTGAGGATCTTGACCAGCGCTTCGATATCGAGGTCTTCCAGCGTCGCGATGACCGGCAGGCGGCCGACGAATTCCGGGATCAGGCCAAATTTCAGCAGATCTTCCGGCTCCGCTTTCTGCAGCAGTTCGCCTACCCGGCGCTTGTCGGGATCGGCGACATGGGCGCCAAAGCCGATCGAGCGCTTTTGCAGCCGGTCGGCGATGATCTTCTCGAGCCCCGAAAACGCCCCGCCGCAGATGAACAGGATGTTGGTGGTGTCGACCTGGAGAAATTCCTGCTGCGGATGCTTGCGGCCGCCCTGCGGCGGAACGCTCGCGGTGGTGCCTTCCATCAGTTTCAGCAGCGCCTGCTGCACGCCCTCGCCCGAGACATCGCGGGTGATCGAAGGGTTTTCCGCCTTGCGGCTGATCTTGTCGATCTCGTCGATATAGACGATGCCGTGCTGCGCCTTCTCGACGTTATAGTCCGAAGATTGCAGCAGCTTGAGGATGATGTTTTCCACATCTTCGCCGACATAGCCGGCCTCGGTCAGCGTCGTCGCATCGGCCATGGTGAAGGGCACGTCGAAGGTCTTGGCCAGCGTCTGCGCTAGCAGGGTCTTGCCCGAACCGGTCGGGCCGACCAGCAGGATGTTCGATTTCGACAGCTCGACCTCGCCGCCCTTGCCGCTGTGCTTCAGCCGTTTGTAGTGGTTGTGCACCGCCACCGAAAGCACCCGCTTGGCGCGATCCTGGCCAATGACATAATCGTTGAGCGTCGCGAAAATGTCACGCGGGCTTGGTACGCCGCCATCCTTCTTGCCGGCGATGCCCGCCTTGGTTTCCTCGCGGATGATGTCATTGCACAGCTCGACGCATTCATCGCAGATGAACACGGTGGGGCCGGCGATGAGCTTGCGCACCTCGTGCTGCGACTTCCCGCAGAAGCTGCAGTAGAGGGTGCTTTTGGCGTCTGAACCGCTCAGTTTCGTCATGCTTTATCCCATGTGCCCCCGGGGGGACCGACTCGCCAAGCTTAGCCTTGCGCGCGTATTTATCAATCCTGCCTATACCTCGCGAAGCTTGCGAGGGGCTGAAGCGCCAAGGTTAAGGTTTCCAACCGTTGGCTTCCTGCGGCAAATTGCTACTCCTTGAAGCTAGGCTCGCTCACCTTCTCGGATTCGGGGCGGCTTTCGAATACCTTGTCGACGATGCCGAACGTTTGCGCCTCGCCCGCCTCGAGGAAGGTGTCGCGGTCCATCGACTTCTCGATGTCGGTCAGGCTCTGGCCGGTGTATTTGACGAACAGATCGTTCATCCGGGCGCGGATGCGCAATATCTCGCGGGCCTGGATTTCGATGTCGGATGCCATGCCGCGCGCGCCCCCCGAGGGCTGGTGGACCATGATTCGCGCATTCGGCAGGGCAATGCGCATGCCCGGCTCGCCCGCGGCCAGCAGAAAGCTGCCCATCGACGCGGCTTGGCCGATGCAGACGGTCGAGACGCGGGGGCGGATATATTGCATGGTGTCATGGATCGCCATGCCGGCCGTCACCACCCCGCCCGGCGAGTTGATGTACATCGAGATGTCCTTCGACGGGTTCTCCGATTCGAGGAACAGCAGCTGAGCGACGATCAGCGAGGCCATATGGTCTTCCACCTCGCCGGTGATGAAGACGATACGCTCGCGCAGCAGGCGCGAAAAGATGTCGAAGCTGCGCTCGCCGCGGCTGGTCTGTTCGACTACCATCGGCACCAGCGCGCCGGTGACGGGGTCGTGCGAAAACTTGCCTTGGCCACTGTTGTGGCCGAACAGATCGATCATGGGAATCCTCTTGCGATGGTCCGCCTATGTCGCGTGCGGCGGCCCGATGTTCAAGGGCGTTTACTTTTGCCCTGGCAAGCCTCGCCCCGGCCGTATTCCCCGGACGGGCTTTGCAACGGCGCAGCGCGGTCTCAGGTCTTGGCAGCGCCCTTCTTGGCCCCCGGCTTTTTGGGGTCATCCGGGGCGGTAGCAGCCTTGGTAGCCGCGGCCTTCCTGGCGGCAGCGGGCTTGCCCGGTTTTTCTTCCGCGAGCGCTGCCGGAGATTTCCTGGCCGCCGGTTTCCTGGCCGCCTTCACCTCGACCGGAGCTGCTTCCGCCTCTGCCTCGTCTTCGGCCGCCGGTTGCTTGGCAGCAGGCTTTTTTGTTGCCGCCTTCTTCGCTGGCTTGGCATCATGGCCGTGGTCGTGCCCGCAATCGGGCCCATGGACATGTCCCCCGCTGACACCTTCCTCGGACTCGATCGCCTCTTGCAAGGCCTCGCGGGTCACTTCACGCTCGGTGACTTCAGCCTTGCCGAACAGAAAATCGACGACCTTGTCTTCGTACAGCGGCGCGCGCAGCTGAGCGGCGGCCATCGGATCGGACTGGATATATTCGGCGAAGCGCTGGCGCTCCTCGGGGCGGTATTGCTGCGACGCCTGGGTGACCAGCATCGACATTTCCTGATTGGTCACTTCGACCGCATTGGCCTGGCCGATTTCCGACAGCAGCAGTCCGAGCCGCACCCGGCGCACGGCGATCGCATGGTAATCGTCCTTCTCGGCCTCGATCTCCTTCAGCGCCGCCTCGGGATCTTCCTCGCGGCTCGCCTCATTCTCGAGCTGAGCCCAGATTTGCTGGAACTCCGCCTCGACCATCGAGGGTGGCACGTCGAAATCATGGCCGGCGGCGAGCTGATCGAGCAGCGCCCGCTTCATCTGCGTGCGGGTGAGGCCGGCAAGCTCCTGTTCCAGCTGGCCGCGCATCAGACCCCGCAGCTGCTCAAGATTCTGCAAGCCGAGGTTCTTGGCGAAATCCTCGTCGATCACCGTCTCGCCAGGTTCCTTCACCGCATGGACCTTGACGTCGAAGGTGGCGACCTGGCCCTTGAGCGGCTTGGCCGGATAATCGTCCGGGAAAGTGACGGTAATCTGGCGTTCGTCGCCCGCCTTGACTCCGACCAGCTGATCCTCGAAACCGGGGATCAAGCGGCCCGCGCCGAGCTCGATGGCCTGATCCTTGGCCGAACCGCCCTCGAACGGCTCGCCCTTGAGCTTGCCGACAAAATCGCAGACCACCTGATCGCCGATTTCAGCCTTCTTGCCCTTCTTGGCGTCCGTGAAGCTCTTCTGTCCGGCGGCGATGCGCGCCACGGCCTCGTCGACTTCAGCCTCACTGACCGGCACCACCAGCTTTTCCAGCTTGAGCCCCTCAAGCGAGGGCGCGGCGACCTGGGGCAGGACTTCAAGGCTGACCGAGAGTTCGGCGTCCTTGCCCTGCTCATAGCCCTCTTCCAGCTTCACTTCCGGCTGCATCGCCGGGCGCAGCTTCTGCTCGGCGACGAGCTTGTCCATCGCCTCGCGAATCGTCGTGTTGAGCGCGTCCTGGTGGAGCGCCGGGCCGTGCATCTTCTTGACCAGATTGGCCGGCACCTTGCCCGGACGGAAACCCGGCATGCGCACCTGCGGCGCCATGCGCTTGACCTCGCCCTCGATCCGCGCGGCAATATCGCTGGCGAGGATCTTCACCGAATAGGCGCGCTTCAGACCATCATTGGTGGTTTCGACAATTTGCATGACCGGAAATGCCTTTTCATACGCCGCTGCGCATCGCCCGCGAGAGAAGTCTGCGCAAAACTGGTGCGGGCGAAGGGATTCGAACCCCCACATCTTGCGATACTGGTACCTAAAACCAGCGCGTCTACCAGTTCCGCCACGCCCGCCGGGAGACGAAGCCCGAAAAATATCAGGAACGCGCCATTAGTATCAGCGCGGGAAAAGGGCAAGCGCCGTAGCGCCGTTCTGTCTTCTCCCCTCCCGCTTGCGGGAGGGGCTGGGGGTGGCGCATCGAAAAATGGCGAAACCGGCTCAATCCCTTATTACTGACCCACCCCTATCCCCTCCCGCAAGCGGGAGGGGATAGAGTGTGCTTCTGCCTCGCCCTATGTGAATGCCTTGGGCTCCCGATGGCGTCAGAGCAAACCCAGCAACCGGCTGATCCGGGCCAGCAGGCTCAGATTGTCCTCCCCGCCAGTACGAATTTGCGCCGCCGGCTTGGGACACTCCAGGCAATAGGCCTGCACGCCGGTGCGGCCCAGCAATTGCTCGGCGCCGGCCAGCGCCTCGCCGATTGTCGCGCGCTGCTGCACCGCGACCAGCCCGGCCCAGTCGCGCGCTTCGGCGGGGGGTGCGCTTTCGTCATCGCCGGAAAGCTTGTCCAGCAGCATGGCGAAAGGATCGGTCCCAGCGCCAAGATAGTGCGGATGCCAGCCGCCCGGCTCCAGCTTCGCCGCCTGCGCTGCATAGGCGAGCGCCGCGTCGAGCCCGCCGAACTGATCGACCAGCCCGTTCTGGCGCGCGGTGCCGCCGCCCCACACCCGGCCCTGGGCGATGGCGTCGATCTGCTGGGGGCTGCGGCCCCGCGCCTGGCCGACCAGGCCAAGGAATTGCGCGTAGCTGTGCTCGACATTGGACTGGAGCATGGCCGAGACTTGCGGCGACAGGCCGCCGATGGGGTCTGGCTGGCCGGACAGCGGGGTGGTCTGTACGCCATCGGAGGTAATGCCGATCTCTCCGAGCGCGCGCTCGAAGCTCGGAATTATAGCAAAAACGCCGATCGATCCGGTGACCGAGCCCGGCTCGGCGAATATCCGGCTGGCCGGGGTCGATACCCAATAGCCGCCGCTTGCCGCCAGATTGGCCATCGACACCACGACCGGAATGCCCTTGGCCTTGTGCCGCAAAATCGCGTTGCGGATCTGTTCGGAGGCAAAGATCGAGCCGCCTGGCGAATCGACGCGCACGACCAGCGCGGCAAGGTCATCGTCCAACGCCTCGTCGAGCAATTTTTCGATCCGGTCACCGCCCGCGGTTCCCGGCCCGGCGTCGCCATCGACGATCTCGCCGGCAATGGTGACCACTCCGATTTTTTTGCCGGGCTCGGCCGGCGGGTTGGCGGCGGTCCAGGTCTTGAGACTTGTATGGGCGAAGCCGCCGGGCCGGTCGTCGCGGGTATCCTTGCCAGCTATCGCGGCAACTCGCCGGCCAAAGGCAACATTATCGCCAAGCCGGTCGACCAGCCCGGCCTGGAGCGCCGCCTTTGCCGCATCGCCCCCGGCCGCCGCGATCCAGGCCGCCGGATCGCCGGTGACCAGCGCGATATTGGCTTTCGGACGCGCGCGGGCAACATCGGCCCGCCAGCTGTCCCACAGCTCGCCGTAAAGCGCGGTGCTTGCTGCGCGGGATTCGGGCGAGAGATCGTTGCGCAGATAGGGTTCGACCGCGCTCTTGTAGGTGCCGACGCGGAAGACATGCGCCGTAACCTTGAGCTTCTCGAGCAACTGGCCATAGAACTGGTGCTTGCCGCCCGGCCCGAGCACGAAAGCGCCGCCCATCGGATCAAGCCAGACCTCGCTCGAATGCGCCGCAAGCAGCAGCGCATCGTCGCTGTAAAGCCGGGCGAAGGTCAACACCGGCTTCTTTGCCGCCCGCGCCTGATCGAGCGCCGCGCCGATTTCCTGCATGGTGACCAGCCCGCCGCCGGTGAACTTCGACAGATCGAGCACCACCGCCTTGATGCGATCGTCCTTGGCCGCCCCGCGAACCGCCTCGACAATGTCGCGCGCGCGGTATTCGGCAGCGGGCATTTTTTGCGAAAGCAGAACCTGCAGCGGATCGAGCACGGTGGGCTCTTCGACCACCGCGCCATCGAGCTTGAGCAGCAGCGCTCCCTCTCGCACCGAGGCGGCGCTCGGACGGGCGGCCAGCGCGGCATAGATCAGCGCGAAGAACAGCAGCAGGAACAGCAGCGCCAACCCGTCCTTGATCGCGACCAGCCAGCGCCAGACCCCGCGTGCAAATGCCATGAAGGTACCTTCCTCGAACTGGCGCCCCTGTAGCCACAGTGGACAGTTTGGCAAAGTGGCTTGAGTGGAACCCCACTCGCGGTTAAGACGCTGGCTTCAATGACATCGCCGACGCCATCGACCCCGGCCAAGGATCTGGCGGGCCGCTATCCTGCCGGCGCTGCCGCTTTTCCGCACCGCGGCCTGCTGGGGATCGCCGGCTTGGCTCCCCACGAAATCCTGTTCCTGCTTGATGAGGCGGAGCAATGGGTCGAATTTAACCGCCAGTCGCAGAAGCGCGACGGCCGGCTCGCCGGCCTCACCATCATCAACGCCTTTTTTGAGAATTCGACCCGCACCCGGCTCTCCTTCGAGATCGCCGGCAAGCGTTTGGGTGCGGACGTGGTCAACATGAACGCGGCGCAATCCTCGGTGAAAAAGGGCGAAACGCTGATCGACACCGCGGTGACGCTCAACGCCATGCGCGCCGACGCCATCGTCATCCGCCATGCCAGCTCCGGCGCGGTCCAGCTCATCGCCGGCAAAGTCGATTGCCCGGTGATCAATGCCGGCGACGGGAGCCACGAACACCCGACCCAGGCGCTGCTCGACGCGCTGACCATCCGCCGCGCCTTCCGGGACCGCGCGCGCAGCGAGATCGCCGGGCTGACGGTGACCATCTGCGGCGACATCCTGCACAGCCGGGTCGCCCGATCGAACATGCTGTGTCTGACCGCGCTCGGCGCTGAAGTGCGCGTCTGTGCGCCGCCGGCGCTGATGCCCGAGGGGGTCGAGGCGATGCAAGTCACCCCGCTCCACGATTTCGACGCGGCGCTCGCCGGGGCCGACGTGGTGATGATGCTGCGCCTCCAGCAGGAGCGCATGGAAGGGCAATTCGTCCCCTCCCCGCGCGAGTTCCGCCACCTTTACGGGCTGACGCTCGAACGACTGGCCAAGGCCAGGCCCGATGCGCTGGTGATGCACCCCGGCCCGATGAACCGCGGGGTCGAGATCGACAGCGACGTTGCCGATCTCGCCGGCCGCTCGGCGATTACCCGCCAGGTCGAAATGGGCGTCGCCATCCGCATGGCCTGCCTCGATGTCCTCACCCGCAAGCAGCGCGGCGCCCAGGGCTGGGCATGAGTGCGCCCGCGCCCCTGACGATCATCAACGGCCTGCTGGTCTTGGCCGAGGGCACTCCGCGCCGGGGCGCGATCCGCTGCGAAGCCGGGCGGATTGTCGCGCTGGGCGATGTCACGCCGCTGCCCGGCGACACGGTGGTCGATGCCAAAGGCGCGCTGATCGCGCCGGGACTGATCGACTTCGGCGTTTTTGCCATCGATAAGCCGGCGTTCCACTTCGGCGGAATCACCCGGGCGGCGCTGATGCCGGATCAGGCACCGGTGCTCGATCGATCATCCGCCGTCCGATACGCGGCGCAATCGGGAAAGCCCGACCTTTGGGTGCATCCGCTGGCGGCCGCGACGCGGGGCCTCGGCGGCAACGAACTGGCGGAAATTGCCATGATGCGCGACGCCGGCGCGCGGGCGGTCGCGACCGGCCGGACATGGATCGCCGATTCGGGGACAATGCTGCGGCTGCTGCGCTATGCGGGCATGCTCGGGCTGGTGGTGGTTGCCCATAGCGAAGATGCCGGGCTGGCTGGCAACGCGGTCGCCACGGCGGGCGAAATGGCGACACGGCTCGGGCTGGCCTCGGCCCCCGCTGAGGCCGAGGCACTGGCGGTGGCGCGCGACATCGCGCTGACCGAAATTGCCGGCGCGCGGCTGCATCTGCGCCAGGTGACTACAGTTGGCGCGCTGGCGCTGGTGCGCGCGGCCAAGGCGCGGGGCGTGGCGGTAACGGCGGGAGTGACCCCGGCTCATTTCATGCTGTCCGACCTGGCGATCGGCGATTTTCGCACTTTCGCGCGCCTGTCACCACCGCTGCGGGCCGAGAGCGACCGTCAGGCGGTGCTAGCCGCGCTGGCCGATGGCACCGTCGACATTATCGCCTCGGGTCACGATCCGCGAGGGCCGGAGGACAAGCGCCTTCCCTTCGCCGATGCCGAACCGGGAATGGCCGGCGCGGAAACCCTGCTGCCGCTCACGCTTACTTTGGTGCGCGACGGGGTGATCGACATGGCCCGCGCTTTCCAGCTGCTCGCCGCTAATCCGGCCGCGCTGCTGGGCGTCGATGCCGGCGTGCTGGCGCAAGGCATGCAGGCCGACATCGCCCTGATTGAACCAGAACGGCCGTGGATCGTCGATTCGGATAGAATGGCCGCGAGCGCCGGCAATACGCCGTTCGACAAGCAGCCCGTCCAAGGACGCGTCAGCGCGCTTTACAAGGGCGGCGCCAGCATCGGATAAAAGCAGGCGGGCGCGGGATTTACCGCCGCCGGGCGAAAGCCGGACCGGAGCCGGCGTAGGCCAGCGCGGATTGTGTGCCGGCTAGCGTCCGGGTCGCAGCGTAGGCGAAGCAGGCCCCGCCGCGGCTCTTGACCGATGCGCAGGTTCCTGCGGCGGTTCCGGCATCGAAACCGGCAGCGGCCACGCGCCAGTAGTTCTTGCCATCGACCACCGCCGGGGTGATCACCATGCGGTGGCCGCGCAGATTGGGATTGCGGGCGACCAGCAGATCCCAGCCCCGGCGAGCGCTTTGGGGGCTGGAAAACGAGCCCAGCTGTACCAGATGCGAGCCAGTGCTGGCGACACGCTGGGGCGCGGCAGCGGCCGGCTTGGCCGCCGGCAAGGCAACGCGAACTGTACGCGCCGGGCGCGGGTGGCGCTGGACCCGGGGCGCCTCGGAGGGCGCCGTGAAGGCAGCGGCGAAGGTGTTCTGCACCACGGGCTGGGGCGGGGCCGCGGTCGGCGCGAGGGCGGGCGCCCAATCCGGCAGCGGCGCCTCGGCAATCGCCGGCAGTTCGGTGCTGACGGCCAGAGGTGTGGGTGCCGGCGATACCGCTTGCACGGCGAACCCCTCAACCGCAGGCGAGCCAGCCAGCGCCAGCTGCGCCGGTTGGCCCGGATCGCTGCGCACCGGTGCGCCGAGCAGTCCGGCGACGCGCTGCTGGTAATCTTGCGGCTTGGCCCTCAGCGCCCAGTCGCTGATGCGCTCGTCGATCTGGTCGGCGGGAACATCCTGCGCCATCATCGTGCGCGCCTCGCGCCAGCGGCCGTCGAGTGCATAGGCATAGGCCAGGTTCTGACGAAGCTTCGCTGTGTTATCCCCGGCGCGCAGGGCATCGGCAAGCAGGGCGACGCCGCGGGTGCTGTCGCCGGCCAGAGCCAGGGCGAGGCCCATATCGCTCACCGGAATGCTGTCGCGCTGCTGCTCGAGGATGGCCAGGGCTTCACGATCATGGCCGGCACCGATCTTGGCGAGCGCCAAGCTAAGCGCGGTTCGCGGGCTGTTGTCGCCAAGCCTGATGCCATCGTCGAAAGCGGTGGTGGCGGAATCGAAGCGGCCTTCGGCAAGATAGGCAAGGCCAAGCGCGGTACGCAGCACGGCGCTTTGCGGGTCTTTGGCAACGGATTTTTCGGCGCGGGCGACATTACGCTCGATGTCGCGCTTGGACTTGGCCACTTCTCCGGACGGCGGCGCATCGGCGCGCGACAGATGAACGCCGCCAGCGCAGCCGGACAGGACAAAGGCCGCAATTGCGCCGGCAGCGGCGAAACGCAGGGCTTTGGGACGTGAGCGGTGTAAGGTCATGTTTAGTCCCCTTTGCGAAAATCAGCGGCGTTTTGCGGCTTGAGCCGCCATCGCAGCAACGTCGGGTAGTTCAGCGATCAGGCGGTCAAGCGCCTCGGTAAGGATCTGCTGGGCGCTGCGGTTATCCAGGGTGCAGGCCAGTCGCAGCTTGAGATGGCGTTCAGCGTCGAGGCGCAGGGTGAAGGCGGCGCTGCGTCCATCGGCCAGAGCGGAACGGCGGGGCCGGACAGGCGCAGCCGCCACGGGCGCTGCGGACACGCGCGCTAAGATGCTCTCCTGCTGGCGGACCACCTCCGGCACCCTAGCCGGCGCCGACATCGCTGCGGCATTTATCGCAACGATTTCGGCCTGATGAACTTCGGCCGGTTCGTCGTCACCCATGTCGTTGAACCCGAGGTCGTTTTCGAGATCGCGGCCAGCCTGCTGCTGCGGCTGCTGAAACGCCGGCCGCATCGCCGGGCGTGCACCGCCTTTGCGGGCGAGCAGTTTCGGCGTGAGTGACGCCAGGGGTTTATGGGCGGTCATGGTTCCCGCTTCCCTCACGAGCCGGCAACGCGGCGGCCGAAGCCGCCGGCCGACCGCTGCGCACCTGCCAGCACCGAGACACTACCCGGCGCTGCGAACACGGTCCGGCGGAAATTCTTTTCCAGCCGGTCGGAAATATAATTCCACAAGGCAATGACTTCGTTCGCCGAACGGCCATTGGGATCGACTTCCATGACCGTGCGACCGTCGATCATCGAAGCGGCGAAATCGGTGCGGTGATGCAGGGTGACCGGGGCCACGGTACCGTGCTGCGATAGCGCAACCGCCGCTTCCGAAGTGATCTTGGCCTTGGGCGTGGCGGCGTTGACGACAAAAAGCAGGGGCTTGCCCGCCCGCTCGCACAAATCGACCGTCGCGCCGACCGCCCGCAGATCGTGCGGACTGGGGCGGGTCGGGACGACGATCAGTTCGGCGACCGAGATCACGCTCTGGATCGCCATGGTAATGGCCGGCGGTGTGTCGATCACCGCGAGGCGAAAGCCCTGCTGACGCAGAACGGTCAGATCAGCGGCAAGGCGCGCAATGGTGGTTTGCGCAAAAGCAGGAAATTCAGCCTCGCGCTCATTCCACCAATCGGCCAGCGAACCTTGCGGATCGATGTCGATCAGCACGACCGGCCCGGCGCCGGCGCGCTGCGCCTGCACGGCCAAGTGGCCCGAGAGCGTTGTCTTGCCCGAGCCGCCCTTCTGTGATGCCAATGCCAGTACGCGCAAAGCGATTCCCCCGAAATGCTGAACATGATGTAATAGCGTTCTGTCCGGGGGATCGCAGAACGTTCCTAATTTTGGATTAATGGCAGGTGCTGCAAATTGGGATAATTGCACGCCGATCTGGGCGGCCGGGGATGTTACAGTGGCTTTAACCATCCTGCTTCACCATACGGAGCTACCGGCTGGGCCGAACCGCAAATCGGCTGCTGCGGAATGCCTGGTTCCGGGTTAAGGCAGCTGCGTAAAACGCGGTTTTCGGAGTTTTGGCCAATGTTTGCAGTCAGACAGCGTGGCTTGAGTCTTTTCTGCGGCATTTGTGTGCTCGCGGCACGCCCAGCGCAGGCCGACGTCAAGGCAGGAGTCGATGCCTGGACCCGGGGCGATTTTGCCGCCGCGGTTGCCGAATGGGCAACCCCCGCAACCAACGGGGACGCCGATGCCCTGTTCAATCTCGGTCAGGCCTACAAGCTGGGCCGGGGCGTTCCCCAGGACATGGCAAAAGCCGAGGGGCTTTTCGGCAGAGCGGCGGCCCAAGGCCATATGCAGGCCTCGGACAATTATGGGCTGATGCTGTTCCAGCGCGGCGACAGGGCCAAGGCGCTGCCCTACATCAGTGCCGCCGCCGACCGCGGCGATCCGCGTTCGCAGTATCTCCTTGGCATCGCCAGCTTCAACGGCGACAACGTGGCCAAGGATTGGGTGCGCGCCTATGCTCTCGTCACCCTTGCCCACCGAGGGGGCCTGGCGCAGGCCGCCGCCGCGCTTTCGCAGATGGACCAGCACATTCCTCTGGGCCAGCGCCAGAAGAGCGTGCCGCTCGCACAGCAGCTGGCAGCGCAAGCCAAATCCACCCGGGATCGCCAGTTCGCCGCGGCCGACCTTGGCGGGTCGGTGCCCAATACGCCGGCTCCGGTCGTCATCACCGCGCTGCGGCGTGGGCACGCAATCCCGCCGGCTGCGGCCAGCGGCAGTCCGCGCATTGCCAATGCCGGCAAAGCCTGGCCGCGCATCACCGGTGCCCTTGCCGCTCCGAAGCCGGCGCCGCGGCTCCCGGCCCTGCCCGCCGCCCCGCGAAAACCGGCGATGGCTGCCACGGCAGGGCTCAGCTCGCCGGCGCCAGCCGCCGGCAACTGGCGGGTGCAGCTTGGCGCGTTCGGCGTGCCGGGCAATGCCGAGGCGCTGTGGCAGCGGGTGAAGTCGCGGCCGGAATTGGCCGGACATGCCCGGTTGCTGGTTGCGTCCGGGAAACTGAGCCGGTTGCTGGCGGGCGGCTATGCCAGTCAGATTGCGGCTCAATCGGCCTGCTCAGGATTGTCAACCGCCGGCATCAGCTGCCTGGTTGTCGCCAACTGAGGCGCAGGTCGCAAACAGCGCGAACGCCCGTGCAGAAGCCTGACTGTGGATCTCCCTTGCTATTGCGATCAATTCGCAGTAGCAATCCTGTCAAGAACAGGAGTCGCCCGTGTATATTTGCATCTGCAATGCGATTCGCGAACCAGATCTGCGCGTTGCGGCACGCCAGTGCACCGGCGATGCGGAGAGCGTCTATGCACGTCTCGGCAAGAGCCCGCAGTGCCGCCAGTGCCTTGAACTGGCCGACGAGATCGTCGGCGATGCGCGATCCCGGCACAGATCGCCCGCTTACATTCTGATTTGACTTGCCGCATACTGGCTACCTCCCCATATCCGGGGTTCGGCCACCCAGGAGGCAGTCATGCAAGGCGACGCGCAGGTCATCGAATTCCTGAACAAGGCGCTGCTCAACGAATTGACGGCGGTCAACCAATACTGGCTGCATTACCGAATGCTTGCCCATTGGGGGATCAAGAAGCTCGCCGCCTTCGAGCGGGCCGAATCGATTGACGAGATGAAGCACGCCGACATGCTGGCCGAGCGCATCCTTTTCCTGGACGGCTTGCCCAATTTCCAGGCGCTCGGCCGTCTCAAGATCGGCGAATCGGTCGAGGAAATGCTGAAATCCGACCTGGCCCAGGAGCAGGAGGCGATCCCGGTGCTTAAGGACGCCATCGCTCATTGCGAATCGGTCCGCGACTACGTCAGCCGGGAAATTTTCGAACGCATCCTCGAAAACGAGGAAGAACATGTCGATGTCCTCGAGCAGCAGTTCGACATGATCGCGCGGATGGGACTCGAGAATTACATCCAGCTCAACAGCGAGGTGGTCGCCAGCAGTTCGACCTGATTGCGTTACGCAAACGGGTTCTTGGCGCTGCGCAGGGTCAGCCGGATCGGCACCGCGTCAAATCCCAGTTCCCGCCGGATGCCGTTGACCAGATAGCGCCGGTAGCTTTCCGGCAGCAGTTCAAGCCGGGTGCCGAACAGGACAAAACCGGGCGGACGGGTTTTCGCCTGGGTGATATAGCGCAGTTTGATGCGTTTGCCGCCGGGTGCGGGCGGCGGATTGGCCTTGAGCGCGTCATCGAACCAGCGGTTGAGCTGTCCGGTGGGCACCCGCTTCGACCAGGCTTCGCGGATATGGAAACCGGCGCGCAGCAGGTCGTCCAGGCCCTTGCCGGTGCGGGCGGAAACCGCCAGCAGCGGCACTCCGCGCACCTGCGCCAGCCCGTCCTCCAGCGCGCCCCGGATGCCGTTGAACAAAGACGAAGCGCCTTCCGCGATATCCCATTTGTTGATCGCGATGATCAGCGCCCGGCCCTCTTCGAGCACCATCGAGGCGATCTTGAGGTCCTGATGCTCGAGGCCCAGGGTCGCATCGAGCAGCAGCACCACGACTTCGGCGAAATCCACCGCATGGCGGGCATCGGCGACCGCGAGTTTCTCCAGCTTGTCGGAAACCCGCGCCTTCTTGCGCATGCCGGCAGTGTCGATCAGCCGCACGGCGCGATCCTCGCCGGATTGCGGATCGCGCCATTGCCAGTCGACCGCGATCGCATCGCGGGTGATCCCGGCTTCCGGTCCGGTGAGCAACCGGTCTTCCCCGAGCAGGCGATTGATCAGCGTCGATTTTCCGGCGTTCGGCCGGCCGACGATGGCCAGCTTGAGCGGTCCGGACAGCGATTCCTCATCCTCGTCCTCGCCAACTTCTTCAGCCGGCTCGCGATTTTCAATCAGCGGTTGCAGCGCCTCGAACAGATCGCCCATGCCCTCGCCATGTTCGGCCGAAAACGGGATAGGCTCGGCGAACCCGAGGGCAAAAGCCTCGATCACACCGCTGTCACCCGCCCGGCCCTCGGCTTTATTGGCCACCAATATCACCGGCAGGTTCTGGCTGCGCAGCCAGCGGGCGATTTCCTCGTCGAGCGGGGTGATGCCGGCCCGCGCGTCGATCACGAACAGCGCGACATCGGCCCCCTTAAGCGACACCTGGGTCTGCGCCCGCATCCGCCCGGGCAGGCTGGCGGGATCCTCATCTTCCCAGCCGGCGGTATCGACCAGCGTGAAATCGAGGCCGATAAGATGCGCGTCGGCGAAGCGGCGGTCGCGGGTGACGCCGGGCTGATCGTCGACCAGCGCCAGCTTCTTGCCGGTCAGCCTGTTGAACAGAGTGGATTTACCGACATTGGGTCGGCCAATAATGATTACCTGCGGCAGCATGATCCGCGCCTGCCCCCTCGCGGCCTGCTTGGCAAGCCAGCCGGCAAATTGGTGCGCCGACCACCGCGCTGGACATTAGTTCGAACTTAACCATTCGGGGCCAAGCTTTGCGCATGGTTTTGCGTCTTCCCGCCTGTGCGTTCGCTACGCTCCTTGGTCTGGCCGCGCCCGCGGCAGCGGATACGGACCTCGCGATCGAGCGGGTTCCGGGTGGCGGCGGCGCTGAATTGCCGCGTTACCTGCAATGCGTACCCTATGCGCGCCAGGTCTCGGGAATCCGGATTTTCGGCGATGCCCATAGCTGGTGGGATCAGGCCGAGGGGCGCTATGCTAGGGGAAGCACGCCCAGAATTGGCGCGGTGATGGCGTTTCGCCGGCAGGGCAATATGCGACTGGGCCATGTCGCGGCGGTCAGCCGGATCGTCGATGCGCGGACCGTCCTGCTGCGCCACGCCAATTGGTCGCCGATCAACGGCAAGCGCGGCCAGATCGAGGACGACGTGCGCGCGGTCGACGTCTCGCCCGGCAACGACTGGAGCGCGGTGCGTGTCTGGTTCGGCCCGATCCAGGCACTGGGCACGAGCCATTGGCCGGTGCAAGGCTTCATCTACAATCGGCCCGCGTCCGAAGGCGGGAATCGACCAGCGCAATGGGCTGGCGGCGACGATCCGATCGGCGACATCATCGCGCGCGCACTGCGCCCGCGCAATTTCGCCTTGTCGCGCTGATCCGCCGGCAATTCACAGCTTGGCGGCGGGTGCCTCTTCGCCGAGATCCTCGAACCAGGCTTCAACCGGCCCGCTGAGCTTGAGCGTCAAAGGCTGCCCGCGCCGGTCCATCGTCTTGCCCGCCTGCACCCGGATCCAGCCCTCGGAAATGCAATATTCCTCGACATTGGTCCGCACCGCGCCCTTGAAGCGGATGCCGATGCCGCGGCGCAAGTGGGCCTCATCGTAATGCGGGCTTTTGGGATGGATCGCCAGGCGATCGGGGGGCACGTCGGCGCCGGAGGCGGTTTCTTCGCTCATCGCCAAGCGCATCTAGGGCGCGGTGAGTGCTTGTCAATTGGCCTGTCATTGCCTAGAGGCGCGGCTTCCGCCCCAAACTGCCTGCGAGCAGGAACTTTGGGACGCGGGCGCGTAGCTCAGCGGTAGAGCACACCCTTCACACGGGTGGGGTCGCAGGTTCAAACCCTGCCGCGCCCACCATAAATCCCCTTGAAATAAAGGGAATTTAAATGGCACCACTTCCATTCCGCAGTTCGAGGAAGCGAGCTTGAGCCCAGCCGACCGAGGGCGTTTTGCCACATGCTTTCGACTGGCAAGCGAAGACGGCTGATTCGACGAATGTAAGTCAGGGCGCGGTTCATTTCATCGGCCCTGTCCCTGTTGGTTTCAGTGTAGACCTTTTCAGAATCCGGGCACGATGACGGGCCTTGCTATCGTCATTTGGACCGGAAACCGCGCGCCACACCGTGATCGCTGGGTGATAAAGTCTGGTATTTTCCGCTATTGCCAACGGTAGGCACGATCCGGCGAGGAAAGTTTGGCTTGACCGTGCGTGGAGAAAACTTTCTCGCTGCGCTGGGCGCCAATGTCTACGCAGTAGATCGAGATTAACTGGAGTCGGGCGATAATGGACTTTGGCGGTTTCGATCTTATGTTCCTGCTCCCGTTCATCGCGGTCGGTTTCGCGGCCCAGCTGGTCGATGGCGCGCTTGGCATGGCCTTTGGCGTGATTTGCAGCACGATGCTGGTCGCCGTGCTCGGCGTGCCGCCCGCGGTGGCGTCGCAGCGCATTCATCTCGTCGAATGTTTCACCACCGCGACCTCCGGCATCAGCCATCTGCTGCACGGCAATGTCGACAAGAGGCTGTTCTTCCGACTACTGATTCCGGGGATCGTCGGAGGCATTCTGGGTGCCTATGTGGTGACCTCGTTCGACGCCGGTCTCGTCAAGCCGTTCGTGCTGCTATATCTCAGCGCCATCGGCATCTATCTGCTGTGGCGGGGCGTCATGTATCCGCCGCAGATACGGGACGCGAAATTCATCGGGCCGCTCGGCCTGCTCGGCGGTTTCCTCGATGCCGCCGGCGGGGGCGGCTGGGGCCCGGTGGTCACCTCGAACCTGCTGATCCAGGGCGCCGATCCGCGCAAGGTCGTCGGTACGGTCAATGTCGTCGAGTTCTTCCTGACGCTGACTGTCTCGGCCGCCTTCATCTACCACCTCGGCCTGGCCGATGTTGCCGGCGCGACGCTGGGCCTGCTGATCGGCGGCCTGCTCGCCGCACCGATCGGGGCGTGGGCGGCGAAGCATTTCCCGGCGAAAACAATGCTGATTCTGGTCGGCATCGTGCTGACACTGACCAGCAGCTACGGGATGTGGCGGGCGTGGGGATAAGCGAATTTCGGTAGCTCTTCGGCGGCTCCTCACCCGCAAACCCCCGCCGCCGCCAGCACCGCCAGCGTCAGCAGGTCGGGCGCGATCGCCGTCATCGGGGCAACTTGCACCGGCTTTTCCATGCCGATCAGCATCGGCCCGATGGTGGCGTTGCCGGCCAGTTCGCGCAGCAGCTTGGCCGAGATGTTCGCCGATTGCAGGCCGGGCATGACCAGCACATTGGCCGGTGCGGTCAACCGGCTGAACGGGTAGTTCTTCATGACGTTCGGGTTAAGCGCGGCATCGGGGGCCAGTTCGCCTTCATATTCGAAGCCGGGATTGCTTTCGTCGAGGATCGCCACCGCCCCGCGGATGGGGTCCAGCCACTTTCCGGAGGGATTGCCGAAGGTCGAATAGCTGAGGAAGGCGACGCGCGGTTCATGGCCCAGGCGGCGGGCGACGGCGGCGGTTCCGATCGCGATGCGGGCGAGTTCGTCCGAACTGGGCCGTTCGTTGATCGTTGTGTCGGCGAGAAATACCGTGAAATTCTTGCCGATCATCAAATGGATGCCGAAGGGCACTTCGCCGGGCTTGGGATCGAGCACCTGGCGGACTTCCTTCATCGTCTGCGCGAAGGTCCGGGTCATGCCGGTGATCATCGCATCGCCGATGCCAAGCTTGAGGAGGGTTGAGGCGAACAGGTTGCGGTCCTGATTGACCATGCGCTGGACGTCGCGCTTCATGAAGCCGCGCCGCTGCAGGCGCTCGTAAAGCGTATCGACCATCGCGCCGACATGGGGCGAGGTGGCGGAATTGTGAATTTCATAGCTCTCCGCATCGCTGACGCCGAGTTCCGCCAGCTTGTCGAGCACCGCCTGCGTCCGCCCGACCAGCACCGGCTCGCCATAGCCAAAGCTGCGAAACTGGATCGCCGCGCGCAGCACGACTTCGTTTTCCGCTTCGGCGAAAATCACCCGCTTGGGGTTGGCCTTGACCTGCTCATAGACCTGGGTGAGCACCGACGTCGTCGGGTTGAGCCGGGCTTTCAGGCTGTGGCGATAGGCGTCGAAATCGTCGATCGGCTTTTGTGCGACGCCCGAGTCCATCGCCGCCTTGGCCACAGCGGAGGACACCACTTCCATCAGCCGCGGATCGAACGGGGCGGGGATGATGTATTCGCGGCCGAACTGCTGGGTCTTGCCGTAAGCGACGGCGACCTCCTCGGCGACCTGTTCGCGCGCCAGCTCGGCGATGGCATTGGCGGCGGCGATCTTCATTTCCTCGTTGATCGCCGTCGCCCGGACATCCAGCGCGCCGCGGAAGATGAACGGAAAGCCGAGCACGTTGTTGACCTGATTGGGATAATCCGACCTTCCCGTCGCAACGATGGCATCGGGTCGCACCGCCATCGCGTCGGGCGGGGTGATCTCCGGGTCCGGGTTGGCCATGGCGAAGATGATCGGCTGAGGGGCCATCGAGCGCACCATATCCTGCGTCATCGCCCCGGCCACCGACAGCCCGAGGAAAATATCGGTGCCAACCACGGCTTCGGCGAGCGTGCGCTTGTGGGTATCGATGGCATGGGCAGATTTGAACTGATCGACCCCCGCGCGGCCGATGTAGATCACGCCTTTGCTGTCACACATGATGACGTTTTCATGCCGCACGCCCATCGATTTGATCAGCGAAGTGCAGGCGATGGCGGAAGCGCCGGCCCCGTTGACCACCACCTTGACGTCGGCGAACCTGCGGCCGGTGATCAGGCAGGCGTTGACCAGGCCGGCGGCGGCGATGATCGCGGTGCCGTGCTGGTCGTCGTGCATCACCGGGATCTTCATCCGCTCACGCAACGCCTGCTCGATGATGAAGCATTCGGGCGCCTTGATATCTTCAAGGTTGATGCCGCCGAAGGTCGGCTCCATCATCGCGATCGCCTCGATCAGCGCCTCGGTATCTTCGCTGTCGAGTTCGATATCGATCGAATCGACGTCGGCGAAGCGCTTGAACAGCACCGCCTTGCCTTCCATCACCGGCTTGGAGGCCAGCGCCCCAAGGTTGCCCATGCCCAGGATCGCGGTGCCGTTGGTGATCACCGCGACCAGATTGCCCTTGGCCGTGTAGTCATAAGCAGTCGCCGGATCGTCGTAGATCGCCTGCACCGGCACAGCCACGCCCGGCGAATAGGCCAGGCTGAGGTCGCGCTGGGTCGCCATCGGCTTTGACGCGATGATCTCCAGCTTTCCCGGGCGGATGGTGCTGTGATAGAACAGCGCCTCGCGCTCGGTAAAACGGACATTGCTTTCGTCGGACAACAGGTTTCTCCCGGATTTGCCTGCGCCCTAACCAAACTCGCGGCGACGCGATAGGGGAAAGCTTGCGGCTTCCGCTTTGCGAATCGGCGGCGGCGTCCCAGACCGGCGCGGCGATGCATGCTCCCCCACCTCCAATCGGCGCCACCCCGATGATGACGCAATATC
>JAYVWX010000054.1:0-4307 GCA_043785715.1 Novosphingobium sp.
AGGAAATGGTCGAGGCCAATCTGCGCCTGGTCATTTCGATCGCCAAAAAATACACCAACCGCGGGCTGCAATTCCTCGATCTCATTCAGGAAGGCAACATCGGTCTGATGAAGGCGGTCGATAAATTCGAATACCGCCGCGGCTACAAGTTCAGCACCTATGCCACCTGGTGGATCCGCCAGGCGATCACCCGATCGATTGCTGATCAGGCCCGCACCATCCGCATCCCGGTGCACATGATCGAGACGATCAACAAGCTGGTCCGCACCAGCCGGCAATTCCTCCACGAGCAGGGCCGCGAGCCGACGCCCGAGGAAATGGCCGAGCGCCTGTCGATGCCGCTCGAAAAAGTGCGCAAGGTGATGAAGATCGCCAAGGAGCCGATCAGCCTCGAAACCCCGATCGGCGACGAGGAAGATTCGCATCTCGGCGACTTTATCGAGGACAAGAACGCGGTGATCCCGGTCGATGCCGCGATCCAGGCGAACCTCAAAGAGACGGTGACGCGGGTGCTGGCGAGCCTGACCCCGCGCGAGGAACGCGTGCTGCGGATGCGCTTCGGGATCGGCATGAACACCGACCACACGCTGGAAGAGGTCGGCCAGCAGTTCAGCGTGACACGCGAGCGCATCCGGCAGATCGAGGCCAAGGCGCTGCGCAAGCTGAAGCACCCGAGCCGGTCGCGGAAAATGCGTTCATTCCTCGATCAGTAAGCAACTGCCGCGCCACTAGGAAAAATTCGTTCGCATCGGGAACCTGGACGCAGGTTTCGGGTTCTAGATGATGAGGGTCGCATTCTTCACCGAAAGCGATCCGAAGGGAGCCCCGCCGGTAACACGACGGGGCTTACCCGTTTTCGGGCTGCCGGAATTTCCGTCAACCCGGGGGTAGCGCAGGGCCCAAGTCCGGCCTATTGGGGCGGCGCATCTAGCGATTCCATACCCTGCAAAGAAGGTGAGCTGCCTTGCGCATCGCCCTAGCCTCGGACCATGCGGCGATCGCACTGAAGGGCGAACTTGCCGCGTGGCTCGCCGAGCTGGGCCATGAGGTGACAGATCTCGGCCCCGAGGGCGCCGCCAGCGTCGACTACCCCGACTACGGTTACAAGCTTGCCGCGCATATCGCCGCGGAAAAGGCAGACTTCGGCATTGCCCTGTGCGGTTCCGGCATCGGCATCTCCATCGCGGTCAATCGCAACCCCGCCGCGCGCTGCGCCCGGGTGGATGAGCCGCTGTCGGCCCGGCTCGCCCGCGAGCACAATGACGCCAATGTCATCGCGATGGGCGCGCGGCTGATCGGTCCGGACATGGCCAAAGCCTGTGTCGCGGCGTTCCTGGCCACCCCCTTCGCCGGTGAGCGCCACGCGGCCCGCGTCGCGAAACTGTCCAACCCACCCGTTCCTCAGGAAACCGCATGAGCACCAGTCCCGCCACTCTCGACGCCGTCCGTTCCGAGGGCTTTTTCACCCAGGGTCTCGCCGCGAGCGACCCCGAGATCGCCGGCTGGATCGCCAGGGAACTGGGCCGCCAGCGCGACAAGATCGAGCTGATCGCCTCGGAGAACATTTGCAGCCGCGCGGTGCTCGAAGCCGCCGGCTCGGTACTGACCAACAAATATGCCGAGGGCTATCCGGGCAAGCGCTATTACGGCGGCTGCGAATATGTCGACGAGATCGAAACTATCGCCATCGAACGCGCCAAGCAGCTGTTCGGCTGCGCATTCGCCAACGTCCAGCCCAATTCCGGGAGCCAGATGAACCAGGCGGTGTTCCTCGCGCTGTTGCAGCCGGGCGACACCTTCATGGGGCTCGACCTCAACGCCGGCGGCCACCTCACCCACGGTTCGCCAGTCAACATGAGCGGCAAGTGGTTCAACCCGGTCGCCTATACCGTGCGGCCCGACGACCATCTGATCGACATGGACGAGGTCGCCCGCATCGCGCGGGAGAGCAAACCCAAGCTGATCATCTGCGGCGCCACCGCTTATTCGCGCCACTGGGATTTCCAGCGCTTCCGCGAGATCGCCGACGAGGTCGGCGCCTATCTGCTGGCGGACATGTCGCACTTTTCCGGGCTGGTCGCGGGCGGCGTGCATCCCTCGCCGGTGCCGCATGCCCATGTCACCACGACGACGACGCACAAGTCGCTGCGCGGACCCCGTTCGGGCATCATCCTGTCCAACGACGAGGGCTTGGCCAAAAAGATCAACAGCGCGATCTTCCCCGGCATGCAGGGCGGCCCGCTGATGCATATCGTCGCCGCCAAGGCGGTCGCCTTCGCCGAGGCACTGCGGCCCGAGTTCAAGGTCTATGCCCGCGCGGTCGCCGAGAACGCCAAGGTGCTCGCCGCCAGCCTGCAGGAGCAGGGCCTCGATATCGTCTCGGGCGGCACCGACAACCATTTGATGCTGGTCGATCTGCGGCCCTTTCAGGCCAAGGGCAAACACGCCGAAAAGGCGCTCGACCGCGCCTCGATCACCTGCAACAAAAACGCCATCCCGAACGATCCGGAAAAGCCGTTCGTCACCTCCGGCATCAGGCTCGGCACTCCCGCGGGAACGACGCGCGGCTTCGGCGCAGCCGAATTTCGCCTTATCGGCCAGCTTATCGCCGAAGTCGCCGAAGGACTGCGCAAGAATGGCGAGGCCGGGGACGCGCAGGTGGAACAATCGGTCGCCAAGCGCGTAGAAGAGTTATGCACCCGCTTTCCCATTTATCAAGGAATGTGAACCATGACCCAGCCCGGCCAAAACAAAGACCTGTTCACCAGCGCCCGCGATGAAATTACCGCCATGGCCAAACAGGGTATGGCCCATCCCTCGACCAAGCCGGTGCTGACCGGCGCGGCGGTTGGTGCGGTTGCCGGCATCGTCTTGCCGATTGTCACCCTGCCGATCGGCCTGGTCGCCGGGGCGGGTTTCATGCTTTACAAGCGGCTGCGCCGGTAACGCATGCGCTGTCCGTTTTGCGCGCATGACGACAGCCAGGTAAAGGATTCGCGTCCGACCGAGGACAACACCGCTATCCGCCGCCGCCGCCAGTGCGAAAGCTGCGGCGCGCGCTTCACCACCTTCGAGCGCGTACAGCTGCGCGAGATTGCGGTGATCAAGAGCAACCAGAGCCGCGAAGTGTTCGACCGTTCGAAGATCGAACAATCGGTCGCGCTCGCCTGCCGCAAGCGCGGCATTGCGCAGGAGCGGCTCGACCAGCTGGTCTCCGGCATCCAGCGCCAGATCGAAACCCTGGGCGATGCCGAAGTGTCCTCGCAGGCGATCGGCGAGATGGTGATGGAAGGGCTGCGGCAATTGGATTCGGTCGCCTATATCCGTTTCGCCAGCGTATACCGGGACTTCGGCGAGGCGAAGGATTTTGAGGAATTCGCCAGCACTGTGCGGGATGTCGGGGGCAATTGAAGCCCGTCATCGTCCTCGTCCGCCCGCAGCTTGGCGAAAACATCGGCAAGGCCGCCCGCGCCATGCTGAACTTCGGGCTGACCGAGCTGCGCCTGGTAACGCCGCGCGATGGCTGGCCGAACCCCAGCGCCGGTCCGGCGGCGGCGGGTGCGGACCTTGTGCTGGAGCGTGCGAGTGTTCACGAAACGCTGGCCGAGGCGGTTGGCGATTGCGCGCATGTCTATGCCACCACCGTGCGCAAGCGCGGTGTAACCAAGCCGGTGCTGACGCCGGAGGCGGCGGGCTTGGCGATCCACCGCGATGCGGCGCGTTCAGCGATTGTGTTCGGGCCTGAGCGTTCGGGCCTCGAAAGCGAGGACGTGGCGCTGGCCCGCGCGATCATCACCGTGCCGGTCAACCCGGAGTTCGGTTCGCTGAACCTCGCCCAGGCGGTGATCTTGTGCGCTTATGAATGGTCGAAGCACATCCCGCTGGCCCAGCCGCCGCTTGAAGACATCCTTCCCCCGGCTCCGCAGGTCGAACTTGACGGCCTGATCGCCCATCTCGAGGCGATGCTGGAGCCGCGTGACTACTTCCATCCGCAGGGCCGCGCACCAGCAACGCGGCTGACACTGCGCAGCATCCTGACCAAGCCGGGCTGGAACCATCTGGAAGTACGCACGATGCGCGGGGTGCTCTCCACCCTGCGCCGCAAGCCTGAACAGGATGGCCCCGGGTAGTGTGACATTTTGAGTTTTGACGGATCGCCTATCACAATCAAGCCATCAGTGATTAAATCTAATCGCTAAGGGTCAAAGACTCAGAGGTGGCCTGGCAAAACTGGACAGTGGGCTAAGTGGATTTTCTGCCTGACGGCGGCGAAAGTGGCTGCATGACAGGAGATCAGATGAGCAGAC
>JAYVWX010000055.1:0-3081 GCA_043785715.1 Novosphingobium sp.
GCGCAGCAATTCCTCCACTGCGACGACATTCTGCGAGGGACTGTTGTCGCGCATTGCCTGCTGATCCTGAGGATTTTCCGCGAGATGGCGGAACTGCAGGCTGAGGTTGGCGGTGACCGTGTCGAGCCCGCCGAGGTAGAGGTTGAAGCAGTGACCGAAGACCTCCTTGTCGTTCCACTTGCGGCCATCGACTTCGAGCGTAATGGTCTTGCTGATCAGGTCGTCGCCTGGGTTCTTGCGGCGCTCCGCAATGGTTTCCATCAGCAGTTCCTTGACCGCACGCACGCTGGCGATCTGAATATCGCGATCGGTGCCTCGGATCAGCTGGTTTTCCCATTCGAGGAACTGGCCCAGCCGTTCAACCGGGAGATCGATCATTTCGAGGAAGATGGTGATCGGAAAAAGCACCGCGAAATCCTGCACGAATTCGCATTCGCCCTTGTCCTTGAACGTTGCGATCAGTTCGCGGGCGCGTTCGCGCACCTTCACGTCCAGCTTCATCATCTGGCTGGGCGCATAAAGCGGGTTTAGCGCCTGGCGGTAGGCGGTGTGGACCGGCGGATCGAGCTCGGTGGGGATGATGTCCCAGTCTTCGCCGATCATCCGGGCAAAGCCGGTGTTGCCGCTTTTGTGGTAGTTTTCCGTGTCCGCATAGATCTTGCGCAGATCCTCGGCACGGCGGACGACCCAGCCTGGCTGGTTCAGCGCAACATTGTCGGAATAGAACACCGCCGGCCCTGCATGGATCGCCGGAATGATGGTTTCATGCGGGTTATCGTAGATGATCTTGCGATCGAACAGTGCGCAGTGGCGCATCTCGCGGGCGGGCGCCTGCGGACTGGTCGCAGTATCGGTCATGTTCAAACTGCCTTCCATTCTTCCCCGGTCCAGGCCGGGTATGCGATGGAGGAAATGGCACGGTCGCGACACCCGGTGGCCTATCCGAAGACGGGTTCGCCGCGCGTGGTTTCGCTTGACCCGTGGCGAGAACCGGCTGCCCCCGCCAATACACGGGCAGGAGCGCGAACGACAATTTGGAAAGGGGAGAGCATGGCCGGTCCCGCAGCAGCGGAGAACGCCTCGTATCGGTGGATCGTGTTGCTGGTCCTGACCCTCGCACACAGCTGCCACATCATGGACCGCATGGTGGTGAGTATCGTGATGGAGCCGGTTCGCCACGAATTCGATCTGACCGACACCCAGCTCGGGCTCATTTCCAGCCTGGGCTATGGGCTGTTCTATGGCGCCGCGGTGCTGCCGATGGGTATGCTGATCGACCGGTCGATACGCAAGAATGTGCTGGCCATCATCCTTGCGCTGTGGAGCGCGATGACGGCGGTTTGCGGCCTCGCGACGAGCTGGACAATGCTGCTGGTTTCGCGCTGCGGCGTCGGCCTGGCCGAATCGGGCGGATCGCCGGCCGGACTCTCGCTGCTTTCGGATTATTTCCCCCCGCGCGAACGGTCCACGGCCGTGGGGCTGTGGTATCTCTCCTCGGCGATCGGTTCGGTCGTCACCTTCATCATCGGCGGCATGGTTGCCACGGCCTACGGCTGGCGCATGGCATTCCTGCTCGCCGGATTGCCGGGCATGGTGATGGCCGTCGTCGTCTTTTTCGTCGTGCGCGAGCCGGTGCGCGGTGCGAGTGACGCGCCGCCGGCCGGCAGGTCACCTGCGCCAACGCCTGAAAAATTGAGCTTCGCGCGCTCTCTGGCGGAAATCGGCGCGCGGCCGGCGGTAGTGCATATCCTGCTCGGCGTGCTGCTGACCGCGGCGGCGATCTCATCCTATTCGACCTGGTCGATCTCGTTCCTGGTGCGCCAGCACGGCCTCAAGCTGTCCGAAGCAGGTCTTGCCGTGGGCCTGAGCAGCGGGCTGCTGGGCGCGCTTGGGGGCGCATTCTTCGGATGGCTGGCAGACCGCAGCAGCCGCCGCGATCCGCGCGCCAACCCCTGGCGGTCGGGTATGATCGCCGCGGGCACGTCGCTGGCAGCGACGTTCCTCGGCATTGGCTCGCTGCTGACAGAAGCCACGGTGCCGGCGCTGGTGCTCGTCGCTTGCTATGCCTTCTTCTTCAGCAGTTACAACGGTCCGGCCAACGGGCTGCTGTTGATCGTGGTTCCGGCACAGGTGCGCGGCTTCACCATCGCGCTGCTTCAGCTAGGTGCCACGCTTCTGGGCTTTGGCGTAGCGCCTTTCCTGGTGGGTCGGCTCAGCGACATGATCGGCGGAGCGAACTCACTGGGCTGGGCACTTTCCATCATGTTGCTGTGCCATCCTTTGGCGGCAATGCAATTCGCGCTGGCGGCGCGGCACGTGAAGCGCAACGGGACGGGCCGCAACGACGGCTCAAGCGACGCGTTGCAACCGGCCGCCGCATGATCCGCCTTGCCGGATGATAAGGTGGCGCGCCGGCGAAGGCTTGTTCCGGTGATGGCGTGGGGCGAGGACCGGCCAGGAGGCCGGCAAATCGCGATCAGGAGGGTTTAAAATGGCGCAGGCAATCGGTTCAGTAGGGTTCATCGGGCTGGGCAGCATGGGCGGTCGCCAGGCGCGCGAGCTGGCCAAGCTTTCGCTCCCGCTGACCGTGTTCGACAAGTTTCCCGCCGCGATGGAGCCGTTCCGCGGTAAGGCCACGCTGGCCGGCAGCATCGCCGATCTGGGCAGCTGCGATGTCGTGGGCCTATGCGTGCAAGACGACAAGCAAGTGACCGAATGCTGCGATGAACTGATCCCGGCGATGAAGCCCGGCTCGGTCATCCTGGTGCACAGCACCGTCCGCCCCGCGACCGCAAAGGCGCTGGCGGAACGTGCGGCTGCGGTCGGCGTGGAACTGATGGACGCGGCGGTCACCCGCACCGAAATGACCAACGACGGTCCGTTCGTGTTCTGCATGCTGGGCGGCGACGAGGCGACGATGATGCGCGTGCAGCCCGTGCTGGATGCGTATTCCACCAACACCATGCTGGTCGGCCCGCTTGGCTCGGCGATGGGCCTGAAGATCTGCAACAACCTGGTTTCGTGGTGCCAGATCATGCTGGGTCTGGAGGCGATGGACATGGCCGAGGCAGCCGGCGTGCC
>JAYVWX010000056.1:0-7141 GCA_043785715.1 Novosphingobium sp.
CCGTCGACACCGCGCGCCTCTCGGGAAGCAAGCCCTTCCACACCATCCTCGAGGCCGTCACCGCCTGATCGCCCGCGACAGGGGGTGGGTAATTACGGGAAAACGCACGCTTTCAAGCGATGGCGGCGCATCATAAAAGTATGTCCGCAGCAGTTCATAATTCTTCAGCTCAGCATGCGCGCGAATTTCGTCGCAGAGCGCAACAACGTCATCGGCCTTCGCCGGTTCTTTGAGCCTTTCTTGGAGCTTCTTCGTAACAAAGCCACCGTCAAGCAATATGGCGAATTGTGCTTGAAACATAAAAAATTGGAGCCAGCCGACCCAAACGGCACTTAAAAGCACCGCATAGAGGACCGGCTGGCTCGCTGGTTTATCCTGATAACTTTGTCGAAAGCTTGTTCTCAATATGCCCCGAACGGTTGGAAAAGTCAATAATCTCGTTTGCCTTCGACCTATTTCGACAATTCCACATGCTCGAAATCGAGATCCACCGGCGTCGCCCGGCCGAAGATCGAGACCGAGACCTTGACCCGGTTCTTGTCGAAATCGAGTTCCTCGACCATGCCGGTAAAGCTGGCGAAGGGGCCGTCGAGCACCTTGACCGAATCGCCGATCTCGTAATCGACCGAGATATGCTTGCGCGGTTCGGCGGCGGCGGCGTCGCGGGCGCCGAAATAGCGGGCGGCCTCGCGGTCGGAGATCGCCTGCGGCTTGCCGTTGGGGCCAAGAAAGCCGGTCACCTTGGGCGTGTTCTTGATCAGATGGTAGACATCGTCGCTGAGGCCCAGCTTGGCGAGGACATAGCCGGGCATGAACTTGCGCTCGACCTGCACCTTCTTGCCGCGCTTCACCTCGGTGATGGTCTCGGTCGGAACCTCGACGGCCTCGACCAGTTCCGACAGGCCCTTGCGCTCCGCCTCCGAAAGGATCGAATCGCGGACCTTGTTCTCGAAGCCGGAATAGGCGTGGATGATATACCAGCGGGCCATGGTTCTCTCTTGTCTCGGGCGTCAGCGTCTAGCGGGGCGGATCACGTGTTGCGCATCAGGCGAGCGTCAGCAGCCATTTGACAAGAGCGCCAAACAGCGAATCGACGCCGAGGAAGAACACCGCCAGGATCATCATCATGATCGCCACGAAGATGGCGGTGGTGACGGTTTCCTGCCGGGTCGGCCAGACGACCTTGCGCCCTTCGGCCTGCACCTGGCGCATGAATTCCCCGGGTGTGACTTTCGGCTTGGCTGGGCGGTCTTCCATGGCAACTTTACTCCTGCCTTCCGCCATAGGACCATCGCCGCCCCGGTGCTTGTCGATCAAGCGAACCGGGAGGGGCAGCGAGTCTCCGATGTCGGAAGATGCGCGCGATCTAGCGGGCGGGCGGCGCTTTTGCAAGCCGGGCAAGGAAGCTGCTGCGCGTCGCGTAAAGCACCACTGCCCCGGCGGGCATGGTGGTGGGCCTGCGGGCGCCGATATACCACATATAATCCGCCTGCCGCGCCGGTGCGAACGCGGCGAGATCGATTGGCTGGCCGGGCGTGAGCAGCAACCGCTGCGAAGGATCGGTAAAGCCATGCTGCGCCTGCCGCAGACCGAGCATATGGACGCCGGGCTGGGCGAAATGGGTGTTGACCAGCGCGTCGCGGCGGATCGTGGCATAGCTCGGCACATGCTGGAATGTGTCGGTGGCCCAGACGCTGGTATCCTGCAGCACCGCACCGGCGATCCGCGCGCCCGGCGGGATATGGTCCAGCGCCAGCAGCATGGCCTCGAGTTCGCGCGAGGAGGCTTGCCAGGATGTCACTGTCACGGCGAGCCGTCCCAGATAGAGCGCGGGCGCCAGCCACAGCACAAAGCGCGGCGGCGCCCAGTCGATCGCCAGGCATCCGACCGTCAGGGCGACCGCGATCAAGCGGAAATCGGTGTAGTCGCCGCCGCCGAGATGACGCGGCAGCGCCAGGGACAGCGCCGCGAATGCCAGCGCCGCCCAGCCGAGCCGCCAGTCGATTCGCCGGAACAGCGCCGCGGCCACCATCGCCAGGACCAGCAAGCCCAGGGTGCCGATATCGAGCCAGTACGACTGGTCGCGCACCGCCATCGACCAGATGACCAGCTTGTAGTGGGCGACATTGGCCCCGTAGGACAGCATGCCCGGCGGGCCGCCGCCGGTGAGGAGGTCGAGCGCCGGCAGGCCAAGCGGCCAGGTTGCGATAAAGGCCGTGAGCGAGCGGCGTTTGTGCAGTTCGTAACAGAACACCAGCACGCCCAGCACACCCCAGCCGGCGAGATGGCACAGCCATACCAGCACGCCGATGGGCAGGAACAGCAGCCACCGCCAGCGCCACTGCTCCAGCCGCACCCAGCCGGCAAAGGCGAACAGCGCCAGCGCCAGCGACAGGCTGAAATTGAGCAGGCCCATCAGCAGCGCCGGCGACCAGATCGTCGTCAGCGCGAGCAGCGTACCCAGCCCGATCCGCCGCCGCAGGGTCCATTCCACCGCGATCATCGCCAGACCGCAGAGTGGCGGGATCGTGGCGGCGATGATCCGCCCGGCCAGCTCCAGCCCGAACAGCCGGGCCATCGGCCACATCAGCAAATCGACCCCGAGATTGCCCGACCAGCTCCATTTGAAACTGTAATAACGCGCCAGCCACTCGCTGCGCCCGGCATCGAGCATGATATAATAGCGCGCGAGATGCGACGGATAGTCGGTCATCTGCGGGCGCACGGCGGCGAGCACCGGCAGACAGGCAAGCAGCGCCAGCACCGCGGCAAGCCACAGCGCTTCGCGGCGGCTGGGCCGCGTCAGCAGGAAAGGGGCTGGGCGAGCACTTTGCTCGGGTGCGTGCATGGTCACTCGTTTCGAGGCGCTGGTGGCGCCTGGCGGCGATTCGTCTGGCGCGGCCCTCCTAAGCCCCACTCCGCCGCAAGCAAGGTGCGCCCCACATTTTCGCCAGCTTCCGCTTCCATTTCGCAATTGCAGCATTGAGCGCTTGGCAACGCTTCGCCTGTGCGGCATGTCTCGATGATGGAGACGCAATGCCGCCCGATTCGTCCGTAGCTTATGACGAAATGCACGAGCCATCTGGCGCGGTCAGACCGGCCTACGGCGATTATTGCGGCTGGCTCGAAACCCAGATCCCCGGCTGGCTCCGGCAACAGAGCGATGAGGCCGAACGCCTGTTCCGCCGCACCGGCATCACCTTCAATGTCTATGGCGACCAGGACGGCGAAGAACGGCTGATCCCGTTCGATGTCGTTCCCCGGATCATCTCCGCCGCCGATTGGCGCAGGCTGTCACGCGGGATCGAACAGCGCGTCCGCGCGCTCAACGCCTTTCTGCACGACATCTATCACCGCCAGGAAATCGTCCGGGCGGGGCGCTTGCCCGAGCATCTGGTCAGCCGCAATCCCGCTTTCCTGCCGCAAATGGTTGGCTTTGAGCCGCCCGGCGGGATTTACACCCATGTCGTCGGCATCGATCTGGTGCGCACCGATGCGGATGGCTTCGTGGTGCTCGAAGACAATGCCCGCACGCCGTCGGGGGTCTCCTATATGCTGGAGAACCGCGAAACCATGATGGCGATGTTTCCCGAGCTGTTCACCCGCGTCGCAGTGCGGCCGGTATCGGAATATCCGCGCCAGCTGGCGCGCAGCCTGGCCGCTTGTGCGCCCGCTTGCGCCGGCGAACGGCCGGTCGTGGCGGTGCTGACCCCGGGCATCCACAATTCTGCCTTTTACGAGCACGCATTTCTTGCCGACCAGATGGGCGCGGAGCTGGTCGAAGGCAGCGACCTGCGCGTCGTCGATGGCCGCATTGCGATGCGCACGACCCGCGGCTATGTTCCGGTCGATGTAATATACCGCCGGGTCGACGATCACTTTCTCGACCCGTTGACCTTCAACCCGGCCAGCAGGCTTGGTGTTTCAGGAATAATGGACATCTACCGGGCCGGCGGCGTCACCATCGCCAATGCGCCGGGCACCGGCATCGCCGACGACAAGGCGATCTACAGCTATATGCCGGAGATCATCGAATTCTATACCGGCGAGAAACCGCTGCTCCATAACGTCCCTACCTGGTGCTGCGCAGAACCAGAGGCCCTGAAATACGTCCTGGCCCATCTTGAAGAACTGGTCGTCAAGGAAGTCCATGGCTCGGGCGGCTACGGCATGCTGATCGGGCCGGTGTCCTCGAAGAAGGAGCTTGCGGAATTTGCCCAGAAGCTGCGCGCCCGCCCGGAAAACTACATAGCCCAGCCCACCCTGTCGCTTTCCACCGTGCCGATCCTGACCAAGGCCGGGATCGCGCCCCGCCACGTCGATCTGCGGCCCTTCGTGCTGGTGTCGCCAGGCTCGATCGACATTACCCCCGGCGGATTGACCCGGGTGGCACTCAAAAAAGGCTCGCTGGTGGTCAATTCGTCGCAGGGCGGCGGGACCAAGGACAGCTGGGTGCTGGAGGACTAGGGCAGTGCTGGGCCGCACCGCGAACGGCATCTTCTGGATGTTCCGCTATCTCGAACGCGCCGAGAACAGCGCCCGGCTGCTCGACGCGGGGTTCCGTTTGGCGCTGATGCGCGGCTCCCGCACCGACCAGGAAGAATGGCGTTCGGTGCTGACGACGCTGGGACTCCAGAGCAAATTCGCTGCTGCCCATGCCGAAACCAGCCGGCACGCGGTGACCAATTTCATCCTGCGCGAGCGCGATAATCCCGGCAGCGTGCTCAACATGGTCGAGCACGCGCGCAATAACGCCCGGGGCGTGCGGACCGCGATCACCCGCGAGGTCTGGGAGGCGACCAACGAGTGCTGGATGGAGTTGAAACAGCTATTGGCCCGGCCGGTTCGCGCCCGCGAATTTTTCCCGGTCCTCTCGGCGATCCGGCGTCACGCCACGCTGGTGCGCGGGGCCATGGAAGAAACCATGCTGCGCAATGAAATCTACAACTTCGCCCGGCTGGGCACATTCCTGGAACGCGCCGACAACACCGCGCGGATTCTCGATGTCAAATATTATGTGCTGCTGCCAGCGGTCAGCTGGGTCGGCACCAACCTCGACAATGTGCAATGGGAAACCGTGCTGCGCTCGGTATCGGGCGAGCGCGCCTATCGCTGGCTTAACGCTGGCGGGATCGATCCGCGCGGGATTGCCCGGTTTCTGATCCTCGACGGCACTTCCCGCGCAGCCTGGCGTTTTGTTACGGCAAGTTGCGCAGCAATCTGGCAAGCCTGGCCGAGGAATATGGCGAGGAAACCATGGCGCAGGAGCTGCTGTACAAGGCCAGCACCAGGCTGGACCAGTCAAGCATCGAAACAATCATCGCAGGCGGCTTGCACGAATTCCTCACCCGCTTCCTGGCTGACAACCGCAAATTCGCCGAGGCGATTGGCACAAGCTACCGGTTCGCCGTTTGATGCGCCTGGCGATCCATCATGTCACCCATTACGACTTCGCCCAACCGGCGGTTTACGGCTTGCAGCGTCTGCGGCTGATGCCCAAACCGACCCATGGCCAGACCGTGCTTGACTGGGCCATGAAGCTCGACGGCGCGCATTGCGAGGCCGAGTATGACGATCAGCACCACAATCATACCGCGCTGGTGTCCGTCGAGCCGGGCACCAGGTCGATCACTATCGATTGCAGCGGTTCGGTGGATACCGCCGATCATGCCGGCATTCTTGGCGAGCATTCCGGGCATATGCCGCTGTGGGCCTTCCTCGCGCAAACCCCGCTATCGCAGCCGGGGCCGGCGATCCGGGCGATGCTGGCGCCATTCAAGCCAAACCCCGCCAACCCGCTCGACGTGCTGCACGCCCTGTCGAACGCGGTACTGGACGCGGTGGGCTATGAAATCGGCCGTACCGATTCCGCCACCACCGCCGAGCAGGCCATGATCAGGGGCGCAGGGGTCTGCCAGGACCATGCCCATATCTTCATCGGCGCCGCCCGCGCGCTGGGCATCCCGGCGCGCTACGTCAGCGGCTATCTGTTGATGGATGACCGCATCGAGCAGGAGGCCGGCCACGCCTGGGCAGAGGCGCATGTGGCGGACCTCGGCTGGGTGGCGTTCGATATCTCCAACGGCATCAGCCCTGACGAGCGCTATGTGCGGGTGGCCAGCGGCTGCGACTACCGCGAAGCCGCGCCGGTCACTGGCATTTCCTACGGCGCCATCGACAGTGAATTGTCGGTGAGACTTGCAGTCCGGCAGCAAACCTCCGAACAATAGTGGGGTCAGAACGGAGATTACCCTGTGACCTATTGTGTCGGAATGCTGCTGGACCGCGGGCTGGCGCTGATGAGCGACACCCGGACCAATTCCGGCGTCGATAATATCTCGGTGTTTCGCAAAATGCACAGCTGGACGGTACCCGGGGAGCGGATCGTCTCGCTGATGACCGCGGGCAATCTGGCGACCACGCAAGCCGTGGTGAGCCAGCTCGAGGAGCGGACCAAGGCGCCCTCCGAACGGCAGAATTCGTTGCTCAAAGCGCAAAGCATGTTTCAGGTCGCGACCATCGTCGGGAATTTGCTCCACCTGACCGTGCAGCAATGCGAGACCAACAATGGCCAGGACGGGGCCGCCCCCGAAACTAAAGGCCAGTTCAACGCTTCGGTGATCGTCGCCGGCCAGATCCGGGGCATGGAGCCGCGGCTGTTCCTGATTTATCCCGAAGGCAATTTCATCGAGGCGAGCTTCGATACGCCCTTCTTCCAGATCGGCGAGACCAAATACGGACGCCCGATAATCCTGCGGGGCTATGACCGGTCGATGAGCTTCGAGAGTGCGGTGAAACTGCTGATGGTCAGCTTCGATTCGACGCTCAAGGCCAATCTTTCCGTCGGCCTGCCGCTCGATCTGATGGTTATCGAGCGCGACAGCTTTGAACCGCTCCACGAGCGGCGGGTGAATGCCGACGATCCCTATTTCAATGCAATTTCATCAGGCTGGGGCGAGGCGCTGAAGCAGGCGTTCCATTCGCTGCCGGACTACCGCCTCGACGGCGATATGCCGCAGAACGGTTGATCGATGGAGGGCCGAACAGCGATAAGCCGCCAAGGCTGAAGCCGCGCAGCACGCGGCCTATGCTCAGCCCCAGCCGAGCATGCGTCCGGCGAAGATCAGCAGCATCGCCCCCA
>JAYVWX010000057.1:0-2136 GCA_043785715.1 Novosphingobium sp.
AATCAGGCCCTGTTTTCATCAATCAGGCAGTGCAGATCCGGTTGCGGCCGTCATGCTTGGCGCGGTACAACGCGGCGTCCGCCGCCTTGAGCGCTTCACGGGGATCGGCATAGGCGAACACGTTCGCAATCCCGCCGGAAAAGGTGATCTGGCCGATTGGCTCGTCCGTCGCGCGGTTGATGAAGCGTCGCTGAGAAAGTTGCTCGCGCGCCTCATCCAGCCGTTCCAGTGATTGGGCCACAGTGTGCCCGCGGAACAGCACGACGAATTCCTCGCCGCCGTGCCGCGCGACGTGGCATCGTTCATCCGAAATGTGCGACAGCACTTCGCCGATCGCCTGGATGACCCGGTCCCCGGCGTCATGACCGTGAACATCATTGATCCGCTTGAAGTGGTCGATGTCGCAAAACGCGACGCTCAGCGCATCGATTTCGTGCTGGGCCTCGCGATATTGCGTTTCGAGCACCGCTTCGAACGCGCGGCGATTGGGCAGCCCGGTCAGGTGATCGATTCCGGCATCCCGCCGGGCGCGGTCGAGCCCCTCGCGCAGCGCGGCGGCCTCATCGGTGCTGCGCCGCATGTCCGCTTCCTGCGTGCGCGTCCGCTCCAGCATGGCGCGGGCGATTTCGGCAAAGCTGGTCAGCGCCTCGCCGGTGGCCGTATCGCGGTCGATCCGCGCGACATGCTCTTCCAGCGAATTGCCATAGGTGGATGTGGCCCCCTGGGCGTTCGACGCGGTGACCGCAAACGCATCGACGCTGGTTTCCAGCCGGACCATCAGACGGTCCAGTTCGGCCTGCTGGTCGGGTTCCGGGTGAGCCGAAGTCTCGTCCTCGCCTTCCGTTACGCGGTCGAGCCACTGCTGGGTAATCGGCTCGCCCGCGATCTGGCGGGCGGAAAGCTTGCCCGCCAGCACAAGGTCGCTGCCGGCGAAGGCGGCGTGGGCAACTGCGAAATTGCGTGGGCTGATATCGAGATCGTGGGCAATCAGAAAGTCGCCGATCTGGTCCAGCAGTTCCTGCCGAGCCCCGCGTCCGGCTGCGGCTGGTGCCGGGCGATCGCCGGCGGCTTGCGCTGCGGCGGCATTGCGCATTAACCATTTCATCATCGTCGTTCACCGGATTGTGTGGACGCGTGCGGCAGCCGCGCGATCAAGCGCGGCAGGCCCGTGTCCGGATTGTCAGTGCGATCCCGATCCGATGCCGGATCAGGTGGCGGCTATGAAAATGCGGGCCGGTCTGCCCACCTTGCGGGGGGGTAGGGAAATGGTGCGAGCGGTCACGTGCAACTCCTATTTTTCGTTGTGCGAGGCCGCGACCCTGCCTGTGGGTGTTGCTAGGAGATTGCCCTTAGGGCGGCCTTACCTGTCACCTATGGGAAGGTACGCTGTTTTTACTGCCGCGCAGATAATGTGATTACAATTCATGCATTTAGCCGGGGAACATGGGAGGTGGAAAAGTCAGGAAAATTCCATCCGATCCGCACTTATGGGCGTAGGGGCCGCCGATTGCAGCCCTAGCAGTTCGGCATCCGGTTCCACGCATCCAGCGCCGCCACTTTGTAGGCTTCGGCCAGCGTGGGATAATTGAACGTGTTCTCGATGAAATAGTCGAGCGTGCCCTTCAGGTTGAGCACCGCCTGACCGATGTGGATCAGCTCGGTCGCGCCTTCGCCGATGATGTGGGCGCCCAGCAGGCGGCGCGTCTTGAGCGAGAAGATCAGCTTCATCATGCCGGAATTGATCCCCATGATGTGCCCGCGCGAAGTTTCGCGGAACCGCGCGATGCCAACTTCGAACCCGATCTTGCGCTGGCGCGCTTCCTCTTCGTTCATACCCACTGTGCTGATCTCGGGCACGGCGTAGATGCCGTAGGGGAAGTATTTCGGCGCGGGCGGGATCGGCAGCCCAAAGGCGTGGCAGGCGGCAATCCGGCCCTGTTCCATCGAGGTGGAGGCAAGGCTGGGAAACCCGATCACGTCGCCGGCCGCGTAGATGTGTTCGACTTCGGTCTGGAAGGTATCGGGGTTGACCGTCAGGCGGCCGCGATGGTCCACGGCCAGGCCGCATTTCTTGAGGTCCAGTTCGCCGATCGCGCCCTGCCGGCCGGCGGCATAGAGCACCATGTCGGAGCGGAT
>JAYVWX010000058.1:0-4637 GCA_043785715.1 Novosphingobium sp.
CGCTATCGATGGCCAGAGTCAGCATGGAACGCCAGCCGGGATTGTCCGCACGGCCTCAGGCGGCGCGGACTTCAGTCACTTCAGGGACGTAATGCTTGAGCAGCCCTTCGATGCCCTGTTTGAGCGTGGCGCTGGAGGACGGGCACCCCGAGCATGCGCCCTGCATCGCCAGATAGACGACCCCTTCGCGAAAGCCCTTGTAGATGATGTCGCCGCCGTCGTTGGCGACTGCCGGGCGCACGCGGGTCTCGATCAGTTCCTTGATCTGGGTGACGATATCGGCGTCGGCGGGATCGTCACCGACATCCTCGTCCTCGGCCGGCACGGTGATGCCGCCGGCGTCGGGCCCGGCGAACAGCGGCGCGCCGGAAACGAAATGGTCGAGCAGCATTGCCACGACCTGCGGCTTGAGCTGGCTCCAGTCGACGCCCGGCCCCGCGGTCACCGAGACGAAGTCTCGTCCGAAAAACACGCCGGTGACATCGCCCAGGCTGAACAGCGCCTCAGCGAGGGGCGAGGCCTGCGCCTGATCCTCGTCGGTAAATTCGCGGGTGCCAGTTGCCATGACCTGCTCGCCGGGAAGGAATTTCAGCGTTGCCGGGTTTGGTGTGGTTTCGGTCTCTATATACATGGTATAAGCATGTAGGCTGTGCTGGCTTTGGGTCAAGAGAAACAGCTGGACCAAAAATGCTGCATGTGCGAAGAAACTGGCGTTTGCCCGGAACCTCCCTATATGCACTCAACAGAAAACGGGCAGAGGACAACTTTGATGCCGCAGCAAGACCAACCGTCAACGGCCGAGACGCAGGAAACCGAAAGCTCGCTGATGGGCAGCGGAGGCCCTTTCGCCACCTTGCTGAAAAGTATCGATCCGCGCCGCATGGTCGAGCAGAGCCTCGAACTGACCAAAACCATGTTCGACATCGCCACCGGCAAGTCCGAAATTGCGCCCGACAAGCGCGACGCGCGATTCGCGCATGAGGCCTGGACCAGCAATCCGGCCTACAAGCGCCTCGCCCAGGCCTATCTGGCGATGACCGAAGCAGTCGAGCAGATGATCCCCGACGATCTTTCGGTCGAGAACAAGCAGCGCGCGCAGCTTGCCGCTTCGATCGTCACCAGCAGTTTCGCGCCGACCAATACGCTGCTTGGCAATCCAGCGGCGCTGGCCAAGACAATCGAGACCGGCGGCGGCAATCTTGCACGAGGTTTCACCGCCTTTCTCAAAGACATGAAGAACAATGGCGGCCTGCCTAGCCAGGTTGATGATTCCGACTTCGAGGTCGGTCGCAATCTGGCGGTCACACCGGGCAAGATCGTGCTCAAGCACGAGATGTTCGAGTTGATCCAGTACAAGCCATCGACCGATACCGTATATGAATTGCCGGTCCTGCTGATCCCGCCGCAGATCAGCCGATATTATTTCACCGACCTCGCGCCGGGACGCAGTTTTGCCGAATATACCGTCAGCCAGGGCCTGCAATATTTCGCGGTCAGTTGGCGTAACCCTTCGTCCGACGAGCGCGAATGGGGCATGGACGATTATGCCCGCGCGGTGCTGACGGCGGCCGAGACGGTGGCGGAAATCGCCGGGCAGCCCAAGGTCAATTTGGTCGGTTTCTGCGCCGGCGGGATAACCGCCGCTATAGTATTGGGTTATCTTGCGGCGAAAAAGCGCGATCTGATTAATTCACTGACGCTGTGCGTGACCATGCTCGATTTCAAGGTGGATGCAGCACTCGGCGCCTTCCGTTTCCCGGCGCTGCTGAGTGTCGCCAAGGCGCGATCATCGATCAAGGGTATTTTGCCGGGCGAGGACCTGCACAAGATCTTTACCTGGCTGCGCCCGAACGATCTGGTGTGGAATTACTGGGTCAACAATTATCTGATGGGCGAAGCACCGCCAGCCTTCGACATCCTGGCCTGGAACAAGGACAGCACCAACATGCCGGCCAAGCTGCATGAGGATTTCCTGACCATGTTCCAGCAAAACGCTGTAATTCAGCCGGGGAAATACGAGTCGATGGGCGAGGGCGTCGATCTTGGCGCGATCAAATGCGATGCTTTCATCGTTGGCGCGGTGACCGACCATCTGACACCGTGGAAGGCCTGTTACCTGGCCAAGGACTACCTCGGCGGCGACTGCACCTTCGCCCTGAGCAACGGCGGCCATATCGCCGCGCTGGTCAACCCGCCGGGCAATCCCAAGGCTTATCACCATATCGCTCCGGCGACCGCGCCGGACGCCGACAGCTGGCTCGAACAATCGACCCGGCTGTCCGGCAGTTGGTGGGAAAGCTGGGTGAAATGGTGCGGGGAGCGCAGCGGCAAGCGGGTTCCCGCGCCCAAGAAGCTTGGCTCCAAGGCGCATCCGGCAACGGTCGATGCGCCTGGCGAATACGTCAGGCAGTAGAAAATACGTCATGCCGTATAACCGTCCCGGCCATACCCTTTGCGAATGCAAACTGTGCGAAACTTCCTGCGGTCATTTCCGCATTAACGAATTCGTTGTTACACGATGAAGAAATCCGATCCGGAACGGCCCCAGCCGGTCAGCGATTGCACCAGAAACGAAGGGGTCAGCATTGATATATCCAGCTATTGAGGCCGTGCGCCTGAGCACCAGGCCGGTCCAGTTTCTCTTCGACGCCGGCCAGAAGCTCGCGCGCAACAAGCGCAATCCGCTGCGCAATACATTGGGGATGCGCGCTTTAGCGACAGCCTGGGAACTGCCGGCCCGGGCGCTCAAGACCTATCCCACGCCGCGCTACGAAATCTGGGAAGACCTGGGCAACCTGGAATTCGGATTGCAGGAAACTCTTGTTCAGAGCCTGCCCTTCGCCGATCTATTGAATTTCCCGATCAACGACGGGCGCGAAAAGCCCAAGGTGCTGATCGCCGCTGCTCTGTCGGGCCACCACGCCACGCTGTTGCAGGATACCATCCGCGGCTTCGCACGCGACTTTGACACCTATATTACCGACTGGAAAGACGCACGGCAGGTTCCTCTGGCGGCGGGCGATTTCAGTTTTGACGATTATGTCTCCTATCTCATCCAGTTTCTCGAGACCCTGGGCCCCGGCACCCATCTCGTCGCGACTTGCCAGGCGGCACCGCCGGCGATGGTTGCCGCCGCGGTGATGGCGGAGCGCAATTCGCGGTTTGCCCCGGCCAGCCTGACTCTGATGGGCGGGCCGGTCGATGCGCGGCTGAGTCCGAACAATCTGCTGAACAAAATTACCACGACCTTGCCGCTGTCGGTGTTCAAGAAGCTCAATATCCACAAGATCCCGTCCGGCTATCCGGGCAGCGGACGCCGGGTCTATCCGGGCTTTCTGCAGCTGAACGGCTTCATTTCTCTCAACCCGATGCCGCATGTCAAACAATACGTCAATTTCGTCAAAAACTCGATGACAGGCGACGATGAGGGTCTCGAGAAGTTCCGCGATTTTTATGACGAGTATTTCGCGGTGCTCGATATGACCGAGACCTTTTATATCGAAACGCTGGAGAAGGTATTCTTCGATCACCACATCGCCACTGGCCAGATGACCTATGAGGGCAAGCTTGTCGATTTCGGCGCCATCCGCGAAACCGCGCTGCTCACGGTCGAAGGCGCCAACGACAATTTCTGCCCCCCGACCCAGACCGAAGCGGCGCATGCGATTTGCAGGAATATCCCGGAGGAGCGGCGCGGACATCATCTTCAGGCCGGAGTCGGGCATTACGGCGTGTTTTCCGGATCGAAGTTCCAGTCCGAAATCTATCCGGCGATCCGCGATTTTATCCGCCGCTCGGTCGCCGGGACATCGACGCGCAGGGCTGCCGCGCCCCTGCCGAGGTCCTTGCGCCCAGGCAAGGGTCACCATGCCTTTGAAGGAACCCAATTTGCCGACATGCCGCTGGTCTAAGCCGTCTGGCTTTGCGGCATGCGCGAGGAGTTCAGCCGGCGGCTCGGGGCAGGGCGACGCGTGCCTATTCATTAGCCCTTAATCACTGGCCCTCCTATAGGCTGACCCGATGATCCTGACGCGCCGCTTCGCCCGCTCGCTCGTAATCACGCTGCCGTTGCTGCTGCTTGCCGCGCCTCCGGTACCGGCGCAACCAGTGCCGGCTGTGGGGAGCGAGGCCAGGTCCACGCCCTGGCTTTACCGCGGCAGCGACATCCCGCAGGATCCTGACTGGGTGTTCGGCGAACTGCCCAATGGCGTGCGCTATGCGGTGCGGCACAACGGGGTGCCGCCCGACCAGGTGTCAATCCGTATCCGCATGGATGTCGGCTCGCTCAACGAACGCGACAATGAGCGCGGATTTGCCCATCTGATCGAGCATCTGGTGTTCCGCCAGTCCAAATATCTCGGGCCGGCGCAGGCGATCCCTACGTGGCAGCGGCTTGGCGCCAGCTTCGGTTCGGATACCAATGCGGAAACCACGCCGTCGCAGACAGTCTACAAGCTCGATCTGCCCAATGCGACGCCGGCCTCGCTGGATGAAAGCTTCAAGCTGCTCTCGGGCATGATCACCGCGCCGACCCTCTCGGAATCCGATGTCCGCACCGAAGTGCCGATCGTCCTCGCTGAAAAGCGCGAGCGCGGCGGCGCGGCGGCGCGGGTGCAGGATGCCACCCAGGCGACCTT
>JAYVWX010000059.1:0-3252 GCA_043785715.1 Novosphingobium sp.
AGATCTACCTTCCCACATGCAATTTTGTAACGAAGCAGCCTGTTTACAAGCTAGGCCACCAGCCGCAAGTGGCTGTCGCCGCGGCCGGCGGTGAGCGAAATATGGGAAATGCCCTCGATTGCCGCCAGCCGCTCGGCGAGGTCACCGTCAAGCTGGAAATCGCGGCCCAGGCGGACCAGGGGCTGCTGGCCTGACCCTGTACGCAGCCGGACAAGCACTTCGCCCCGGCCCGGCTCGCCCGGTTGCAGCAGCAGGGCAAGTTGCCCCAGCGCCTCCGGTCGGTCGACTTCAAGCGTCAGCGCCATGCGCGCAGCGTTCTTGACCTCCGCCAGCGGCCGCGCCCCCCGCACGGTGACGCGCGGCGGCTCATCCGGGCTCGGCGCATCGAGCTCGACCGTCAGCAGCACACAGGTCGCCTCCGCCGCCCAGCGCTGCATCGATTCCACCAGCCCCTCCTCGAAGCAGGCAGCCGAAAACTGGCCGGAGGCGTCGGAAAAATCGGCGCGGACGAAATCCTTGCCTTTGCGGGTGCGCCCCCGGTTCACCGCTTCGATCATCGCCGCCATCACCGCCTGGCTGCGGCCGTGCGGCACGCCTTGCGCCACCAGGCTGGCGTAGCTGCGGGCGCCGTTGGCGCTGGCGACGGCGCGGAACTGCTCGACCGGGTGGGCGGCGAAATAAAAGCCGAAATTCTCGCGCTCCCGGGCCATTTGCTCGGGCCGGGACCACGGTTCCGCCTCGGCCAGCCGCAGCGAGGGCGCGGCATGGTCATCGCCGCCGAACAGCGCCGCCTGCCCGCTGTTGCGGCTGCGCTCCGCCTCGTCGGCCACGGCAAGCAGCATGTCGGCATTGGCGAGCACCTTGGCGCGGTTGGGCTCAAGCCGGTCGAACGCCCCGGCTGCGACCAGCCCTTCGATCTGGCGGCGGTTCATCGATCCGGGCGGCGCCCGGCGGAACAAATCTTCAAGGCCGACGAAGGCGCCGTTCGCCTCCCGCTCGGCAACAATCGCGTCCATTGCCTTCTCGCCGACGTTGCGGATGCCGGCGAGCGCATAGCGCACAGCATAGCCCTCCTCGGTGCGCTCGACGCTGAATTCGGCTTCCGAGGCGTTGATGCAGGGCCCGGCGAGCACGGTCCCGGCACGGCGCATGTCATCGACGAAATTCGCCAGCTTGTCCGACTGGTGCATGTCAAAGCACATCGAGGCGGCGTAGAATTCGTGCGGGTAATGGGTCTTGAGCCAGGCGGTCTGGTAGGCGAGCAATGCATAGGCCGCTGCGTGGCTTTTATTGAAACCATAGCCAGCGAATTTGTCGATCAAATCGAACAGTTCGTTGGCCTTACGCGCCTCGATCGCCGAGACGGCCTTGCAGCCATCGACGAAACTTTGCCGCTGCGCATCCATCTCCGCCTGCACCTTCTTGCCCATGGCGCGGCGCAGCAGATCGGCCTGGCCCAGACTATAGCCGGCGAGCACCTGCGCCGCCTGCATCACCTGTTCCTGATAGACGAAAATGCCGTAGGTTTCGGCGAGGATGGTTTCGAGCCTGGGATGCGGATATTCGATCGCCTCCTGCCCGTTCTTGCGGCGGCCGAACAGCGGGATGTTGTCCATCGGGCCGGGTCGGTAGAGCGAGACCAGGGCGATGATGTCGCCAAAACCGGTTGGCTTCACCGCCGCCAGGGTGCGGCGCATGCCTTCCGATTCCAGCTGGAACACGCCGACCGTGTCGCCCGACTGCAGCAGGCGGTAAACCTCTGGATCATCCCACGTCAGTGTATCGAGATCGATGGCGATATCGCGCCGTGCCAGCAGATCGAGCGCTTTCCGCAACACCGACAGCGTCTTGAGGCCGAGGAAGTCGAACTTCACCAGCCCCGCATCCTCGACATATTTCATGTCGAACTGGGTGACCGGCATGTCCGAGCGTGGATCGCGGTAGAGCGGCACCAGCTGCGCCAGCGGCCGGTCGCCGATCACCACCCCGGCGGCATGGGTCGAGCTGTTGCGCGGCAGGCCTTCGAGCTGCATCGCAAGATCGACCAGGCGCTTCACTTCGTCGCTGGTTTCATACTCCCGCCTGAATTCCGGGACACCGTTGAGCGTGCGCGGCAGCGACCACGGGTCAGTCGGCAGGTTGGGCACCAGCTTGCACAGCCGGTCGACCTGGCCGTAGCTCATCTGCAGGATGCGGCCGGTATCGCGCAGCACCGCGCGGGCTTTCAACTTACCGAAGGTGATGATCTGGGCGACGTGGTCATGCCCGTATCTGGCCTGGACATAGCGGATCACCTCGCCGCGCCGGGTTTCGCAGAAGTCGATATCGAAATCGGGCATCGACACCCGTTCCGGGTTGAGGAAACGCTCGAACAGCAGGCCAAGCTTCAGCGGATCGAGGTCGGTGATCGTCAGCGCCCAGGCGACCACGCTGCCCGCACCCGAACCGCGCCCGGGGCCGACCGGAATGCCCTGCTCCTTGGCCCATTTGATGAAATCGGCGACGATCAGGAAATAGCCGCCGAAGCCCATGCGGTTGATAACGTCGATCTCGAATTCGAGGCGGTCGTCATAGACCTTGCGGTCTTCCGCGCTCATCGGCGGATAGGGCGCGAGACGCTTTTCGAGGCCCGCCCGCGCGTCCTCGCCCAGCATCCGCGCCTCGCCCTCCTGATCGCCGGCCAGGCTGGGCAGGATCGGCTTGCGCTTGGGCGGGGCGAAGGCGCAGCGCTGGGCGACGACCAGCGTGTTGGCCAGCGCCTCGGGCAGATCGGCGAACAGCTCGGCCATCATCGGAGCGGATTTGACCCAGGCCTGCGGGCATGACCGCGGGCGCTCGGCGGCGTCGATGTGGGTCGAATTGGCGATGCACAGCAGCGCATCGTGCGCCGCGTGGAAGTTCGGCTCGGCGTAACTGGCGGGGTTGGTCGCGACCAGCGGCAGGCCGCGCGCATAGGCGAGGTCGATCAGCGCTTCCTCCGCCGCCTGTTCCACCGGCTCGCCGCGCCGGGCAATCTCGATATAGAGCCGGCCTGCGAACAAAGCCTGCAGGTGCTCGCAATAGGCTTCGGCCGCATCCGCCTTGCCATCGGCATAAAGCCGCGCCAGCGCCCCTTCGCCGGCTCCGGTCAGCGCGATCAGCCCCTCGCTATGCCCCCTAAGGTCGGCGAGCCGGACATGCGGTTCCAGCTCCAGCGGCCGCTCGAGATGGGCGCGGCTGACGAGGTGGCACAGGTTCTGGTACCCCGCCTCG
>JAYVWX010000060.1:0-2299 GCA_043785715.1 Novosphingobium sp.
AGGTTGGTCCGGCTTGCCGCCAGGGCGCGCGGCGCAGCAACGGCCTTTTCAGCGTCGGTCGCTTCCTTGAGGCCAAGGATCTTCTGCTGTGCGGGCCAGATGATGAACCACACGTTGAACGCCATGATTAGCGCCATCCACATGCCGAGGCCGATCAGATTGACCGCGCCGACGCCCGAGAAGGTCAGTGCCGGGACAAGGTAGCCCGGCGTGTCACCATGGCCGTGTCCGGCGATACCCAGCCCGGTAATCACTGTAAGCAGCGCAGCATAACGGAAGAAGAAGAACACTTTCGGCGCGATAAAGCCAGTCACGCCCTTTTTCAGTTCAGCCGGAATGGTTGGCATGGTCGGCACCTGCACGAAGTTCAGGTAATACAGCAGGCCGATCCACAGAATGCCGAAGAACACGTGCAGCCAGCGCAGCACCGCATTCGGATCGACCGGAACCGTGCCAGCATAGGCAATCATCACGCCGATCGTAAGCACCAAGCCCACCACGAGCACCAGGTGCAGGTTACCAAAAAATTTGGCCATTGCTTACCCCTTTGAAATTGAAGCGGAATATTGTTCGCGGCCGGTGACCGCTCACCCGGCGACGGCCGGTTAATGCGGCATCGTCGCACCATTGTCACCCGCTTTCGTGCGATGAAGCGAGTGCTCGCGGCGATTACTCGTGCGGGGGTTTCTTCAGCGCGTCATCCTCTGCGCCGGCGGCAAGACCGTGGCGCAGCAGCATCGGCATGTGCGCGAAGGTGAACACGAACGACAGCGGCATGAAGACATAGAGCTTCGTCTGCAGCCAGCCGCCAAATGTCAGCCAGTAACGGAACCCTTCGTTCAGCGCGGCGAGGAACAGGAAAAACACCCCCCAGTTGCGCGACAGCAACATCCACCCGGCATCGTCCAGCCCCTCGAACGCGGCTTCGAGCAGAATCTTGAGCAGCGCCTTGCCCTTGAACCAGCCGCCCAGCAGCGCGCCGCCGAACAACAGGTAGATCGCGGTCGGCTTGATCTGGATATAGAACTTGTCGTGCAGGATCACGGTCAATCCGCCGAAGAACACGATCAGCGCGGTCGATAGCAACAGCATCGGTGCGACGCGGCGGAACTTGAGCAGGCTGACGGCCAACGCGATGACCGCGCCGATCATGAACGCAACCGTGCCCGCGATCACTGCGGTCACTTCGCCCAGTGACTGTTCATGGTCGGCTGGTGCGTAGTAGCGATAGACCAGGAAGAACAGCACGATCGGGCCGTAATCGACCGCCAGATTGATCCAACTGGATTTTGCGGGTGCGGCCTTGGCGGGCGGGGCGGTGGGCGTGTCTTCAGCTTCGCTCATCACGCTACTCCCGCGATCACCCGCGCAACCAGTTCCGGATCGAACGGGCGCAAGTCATCGATCTTCTCGCCGACGCCGATGGCATGGATCGGCAGGCCGTATTGTTCGGCCGCCGCGACCAGCACGCCGCCGCGCGCGGTGCCATCCAGCTTGGTCATCACGATTCCGGTCACGCCTGCCACTTCCTTGAATATCTCGATCTGCTGCAACGCGTTCTGGCCATTGGTGGCGTCCAGCACCAGCACCACATCGTGCGGGGCCTCGGGGTTGAGGCGACCGAGCACGCGGCGGATCTTGGCCAGTTCGTCCATCAGCTCGCGGCGGTTGTGCAGCCGCCCGGCGGTATCGACGACGAGTGCATCGATGCCCTGCTGCGTCGCCAGCTTGACCGCATCGAACACGACCGAGGCCGGATCGCCGCCTTCCGGCCCCTTGACCACGGGCACGCCGATCCGGTCGGCCCATATCCCAAGCTGGCCGATCGCGGCGGCGCGGAACGTATCGCCCGCGGCGAACATCACCGAATAGTCCTGTTCCTGGAACAAATGGCCCAGTTTGGCGATGGTGGTGGTCTTGCCCGAGCCGTTCACCCCGATCACCAGGATGACCTGGGGACGGGGGAAGGCGGTGATTTCCAGCGGCTTGGCGACGGGCCGCAGGATTGCCGCGATTTCTTCGGCGACCGCCTGGCGGATCGAGACTTCGTCCGCACCGCGCTCGAACCGTTCCTCCGCCAGCCGTGCGCGGATCCGCCCGGCGGCGCTTGGGCCAAGGTCGGACAGGATCAGCGCGTCCTCGATATCGTCGAGCTGCGCGTCATCGAGCCGGGTTTTACCCACGATCCCGGACAGGTTCTCCGTCAGGCGTTCCGACGTTTTCCGGAGGCCGCCAAACACGCGGTCGGTCCAGGTTTCCGCGCTCATGCGAGCAGGCCTTCGATCGCTTGGGCAGGGGT
>JAYVWX010000061.1:0-12143 GCA_043785715.1 Novosphingobium sp.
TAGGGAACTTCCTTGCCGCCAAGGCGGAAGTTGCGCTAATGGATGGAAGACCCGGCACGGCCCCCGCCCTGCCGGGTTGGCTGTTTCAAGCGCGGTTGAATTTGAAGAGGTCTGACATCGTGAGCGAAGAGCGCAGCGGCGCCAATATTCTGGTTGAAGGCCTGGTGCGGCAGGGGGTCGAATATGTCTTCGGCTATCCGGGCGGCGCAGTGTTGCCGATCTACGACGCGTTGTTCGGCGACAAGCGCATCCGCCACATTCTGGTGCGGCACGAAGCCGGCGCGGCCCATGCGGCGGAGGGCTATGCCCGCTCGACCGGCAAGCCCGGCGTGGTGCTGGTCACCTCCGGCCCCGGCGCGACCAACGCCATCACCGGCATCGCCGACGCCTTCATGGATTCGATCCCGCTGGTGATCATCACCGGCCAGGTGCCGACCGCACTGATCGGAACGGATGCCTTTCAGGAGGCCGACACAATCGGCATCTCGCGCCACTGCACCAAGCACAATTATCTGGTTAAGGACCCGGCCGAACTCGCCGCGACGATCGACGAGGCGTTCCAGATCGCGACGCAAGGCCGCCCCGGCCCGGTGCTGATCGACATTCCCAAAGACGTACAGATCGCCTCGGCCCCGTGGCACGACGGCGCGCCGCAGCGGCGCAACCGCTATACGCCGCAGCTCGAGGGCAGCGCGGAGGAAATCGCCCGCGCGGTCGAGCTGATGGCCAAGGCGCAGGCGCCGGTGTTCTATACCGGCGGCGGGGTGATCAACTCCGGTCCCCGCGCCAGCGCGCTGCTGCGCGAACTCCAGCAGCTCACCGGCGCGCCGGTCACCTCGACCCTCATGGGGCTGGGCGCCTTCCCCGCCGATCATCCCGACTGGCTCGGCATGCTCGGCATGCACGGCACCTATGAGGCCAATATGACGATGAACCGGGCGGATTTGCTGATCTGCGTCGGCGCGCGCTTCGATGACCGGGTGACCGGCAGGCTTGACGCCTTTTCGCCCAATTCAACCAAGATCCACATCGATATCGACCGCGCCTCGATCAACAAGACAGTTCCTGTCGATCTGCCGATCGTCGGCGATTGCGCCCGCGTGCTCGACCAGCTGATCGCCGAGTGGGGTAACCGCAAACCGGCCGACCTCACCGAATGGCATGCCCGGGTCAACGGCTGGCGCGCGCGTGACAGCCTCGCCTTCCCGCTTTCCAAGACCGAGATCATGCCGCAGCTGGCGGTGCAGCGGCTTTATGCGCTGACCCGGCACCTCGATCCGATCATCACCACCGAGGTCGGCCAGCACCAGATGTGGGCGGCACAGCACTATCATTTCTTCCAGCCCAACCGCTGGCTGACCTCGGGCGGGCTCGGCACCATGGGCTACGGTTTGCCGGCCGCGATTGGCGCGCAGCTCGGCAATCCGGGCAAGCTGGTGATCGACATCGCCGGCGAGGCCTCGATCCAGATGAACATCCAGGAACTCGGCACCGCGACCCAGTTCCGCCTGCCGGTCAAGGTGTTCATCCTCAACAATGAGTATATGGGCATGGTCCGCCAGTGGCAGGAACTGACCTATGAAAGCCGCTACTCGAGCAGCTATTCCGACAGCCTGCCCGATTTCGTCAAGCTGGGCGAAGCCTACGGCTGGAAGGGCATCCGCATCGACGCCGAGGCCGATCTCGATTCCGGCATCCAGGCGATGATCGACCATGACGGCCCGGTGATCGTCGATTGCCGCGTGACCAAACACGCCAACTGCTTCCCGATGATCCCGTCCGGCGCGGCGCATACCGAGATGATCCTGCACGGCGATACGGTAGCGGGCACGATGGCCGATGAAGCGAAGGCGCTGGTGTGATGAAAATCAAGCAGGCAGCCGGCGAGCGCCACGTCCTCACCATCATCGTCGATAACGAGGCCGGCATCCTCGCCAAGATCGCCGGGCTGTTCACCGCCCGCGGCTATAATATCGACAGCCTGACCGTCGCCGACATCACCGACAACCATGCGGTCAGCCGCATCACCATCGTCACCCACGGGCCGCAGGCGATGGTCGACCAGATCCACGCCCAGCTCGAACGGCTGGTGCCGGTGCACAAGGTGATCGACCTCACCGAGATGGGGCCGCATGTCGAACGCGAGCTGGCCCTGGTGAAAGTTGCCGGCACCGGCGACAACCGTGTCGAGGCGCTGCGCCTGTGCGACGTGTTCCGCGCCAAGGTGGTCGATACCACGACCGCCAGCTTCATCTTCGAGCTGACCGGCACGCCGGACAAGATCGACAGCTTCGTCGCGCTGATGCGCGAGTTGGGGCTGGTCGAGGTCGGCCGCACCGGAATAGTCGGGATGATGCGCGGGAGCGCGGTGGCGTAGCGGAATGTTTTTTCATTCACCGTCAGCCCGAACTTGTTTCAGGGTCCATCGTGCGTCATGGCGCGGTTCGGTGAATGAGGCACGAAGGATGCTGAATCAAGTTCAGGATGACGATTAAGGTAAGGATCGAAGAATGAAGGTTTATTACGACGCCGATTGCGACATCAACCTGATCGCGGCCAAGAAGATCGCCGTGCTCGGCTATGGCAGCCAGGGCCATGCCCACGCCCAGAACCTGCGCGATTCGGGCGTCAAGGACGTCGCCGTTGCGCTGCGCCCCGGCTCGGCCACCGCAGCCAAGGCCGAAGGTGCCGGTTTCAAGGTGATGTCCAACAAGGATGCCGCGGCCTGGGCCGACATCGTGATGATCCTCGCCCCCGACGAGCAACAGGCGGCGATCTGGGCCGATGACATCAAGGACAATCTGCGCCCCGGTTCAGCCCTCGCCTTCGCGCACGGGCTGAACATTCATTTCGGGTTGATCGAGGCGCCCAAGGACATCGACGTCATCATGATCGCGCCCAAAGGCCCCGGTCACACCGTGCGCAGCGAATATGTCCGCGGCGGCGGCGTGCCCTGCCTGATCGCAATCCATCAGGACGCCACCGGCAACGCCCACGATGTCGCGCTGGCCTATGCTTCGGGCGTCGGCGGCGGCCGTTCGGGCATCATCGAGACCAACTTCCGCGAGGAATGCGAAACCGATCTGTTCGGCGAGCAGGCGGTGCTCTGCGGCGGCCTCACCCATCTCATCCAGGCCGGCTTCGAAACCCTGACCGAGGCTGGCTACGCCCCGGAAATGGCCTATTTCGAATGCCTCCACGAGGTCAAGCTGATCGTCGACCTGATGTATGAGGGCGGCATCGCCAACATGCGCTATTCGATCTCCAATACCGCCGAATATGGCGACATCACTTCCGGCCCACGCCTGATTACGCCCGACACCAAGGCCGAGATGAAGCGCATCCTCGCCGACATCCAGTCCGGCCGGTTCGTCAAGAACTTCGTCCTCGACAACCGCGCCGGCCAGCCCGAGCTGAAAGCCGCCCGCAAGGCCGCCGCCGCCCATCCGATCGAACAGGTCGGCGAAAAACTGCGGGCGATGATGCCGTGGATCAAGGCCAACCAGCTGGTCGACAAGGCGAAGAACTGAGGCTGGCAGACCCCGGCGGGCTGCTGCGCTGGCATCCTGATCGGCACCTGTGCTGCGATTGTTCCGGGTCGCCTGCGGCAGGGAACCTCTCGCGGTCTGGCTGGTTGAAACTTGCGCACAACCGGGAAATGCGCGTCATGACCCAACCGAACCGCTTTGCCTTCGCCCTCGCTCTGATCGCAGCCGCGTCCGCCTGCGTGCCGCCCGACCACCGGCCACCACCGCCGCCGCCCGGCCCCGCCAGCTGCGGCGTGCACCGGTTCGACCGGTTTATCGGCGCCGAGCCGACCCCGGACGTGCGCGCGCAAATCCGCGCCGAGGTTGGTGATCGGCCGATCCGCTACTATACCGAGGATGACCCGATCACGATGGATTACAATCCGAGCCGGCTCAACGTCGTCCTCGGCCCGGACGGACGGATCATGCGGTTCCGCTGCGGCTGATCATCAGCGCATCAGCGCGAAACATTTGCGCAGTTCCTCGACAAATAGTTCCGGCTGCTCCCAGGCTGCAAAGTGGCCGCCCTTTTCCAGGGTGTTCCAGTAAACCAGGTTCAGGTAGATCCGTTCCGCCCATTTGCGCGGCGTCTTGACGATTTCCCTGGGGAAATTACTAATTCCGGAAGGCACCCGCACAGGCGGCGCATCACCGAGGCTGCCATAACTCTCCCAATAGATCCGCGCCGATGACCCACCCGACGCGGTAAGCCAATAGAGCATGATGTTATCGAGAATGGCATCGCGCGAAAGCGCATCTTCGGGCCGGCCCTGATTGTCGGTCCAGGCCATCATCTTCTCATAAATCCACGCCGCCAAACCCACCGGCGAATCGACGAGGGAATAGCCGATGGTCTGCGGCCGGGTGTACTGCTCGGTTGAATAGCCGGACTCATAGCGTTGATAATGCGCGCCCGCCGCCAGCGCGGCCTGCTCCTCCGGATCGGGATCGACCAGATCTTCCGCCGTAGGGCTGGCCATCGCCATGTTGACATGCACCCCGGCAAGCCCCGCCGGCGCCTGCGAGCCGATCGCGGCGGTGACAATCGCTCCCCAGTCGCCGCCTTGCGCATACCAGCCAGCATAGCCCAGCCGCGTCATCAGCTCTGCCCAGGCCCGGCCAATCCGCTGGACGTTCCAGCCGGTTGCTTCCGGCTTGGCGGAAAAACCAAAGCCCGGCAGCGACGGCGCCACAACGTGGAACGCATCCTCCGCTTTGCCGCCATGCGCCACCGGATCGGTCAGCGGGCCGATCACGCCCATGAATTCAATGACCGAACCCGGCCAGCCATGCGTCAGGATCAGCGGCTTGGCGCCCTCATGCTTTGAGCGGACATGGAGAAAATGGATGTCCAGCCCGTCGATCCGGGTGACGAACTGGCCGAGCGCATTGAGCCGCGCCTCGCATTTGCGCCAATCGTAGTCCTGCCGCCAATAGCGCACGAGGTCCTGCAGCACCGCCAGCGGCGTGCCTTGCGACCAATCCTCGACCGGTTCCTTCTCCGGCCACCGCGCCGCATCGAGCCGGCGGTTAAGATCATCGAGCTGGTCCTGCGGGACGGCGAGCGTAAATGGGCGGATGTCTGTCATGAAGCCACATCTAACAACCTCTCGCGGCAACGCAATGCACCTTAGCCCTCTTTACATCGCCCCCGGGGATGCCCATAGCTTCGGGCGATGATCATTCGGCGTCCTATGGCCCTGGGCCTTACTCTGCGACTTATCCGCCCCTGGGCGTGAGCAGGCGTGCCATCCACGGCGCGCACCGCGCCCAGGGGAAAGCCGCCATCTGACAGTCGCATTCAGCCATTCGAGACATTGCCATGACCATGCTGACCAATCCCGGGGCCAAATACCGGCCCTTCCCGCAGATCGACTTGCCGGGCCGGCAGTGGCCGATCCGCACCATCACCCATGCCCCGCGCTGGCTCTCGACCGATCTGCGCGACGGCAACCAGTCGCTGATCGATCCGATGGGCGTGGAAAAGAAGACCCGCTTTTTCGAGCTGCTGGTGAAAGTCGGCCTCAAGGAAATCGAAGTTGGCTTCCCCGCCGCCGGGGCGACCGAATTCGACTTCATCTCGGGCCTCGTGCGCTCGGGCAATATTCCGGACGACGTGCTGGTGCAGGTGCTGACCCAGTCGCGCGAGGATCTGATCAAGACCTCGTTCGAAAGCCTCGAAGGCGCGCGCGCGGCGATCGTCCACCTCTACAACGCGGTGTCGCCGCTGTGGCGCCAAGTGGTGTTCGGCATGGAGAGGCCTGAAATAAAGGGCATCGCTGTCGCCGGCGCGAAAGTGCTGCGCGATCAGGCTGCGCGGTTCCCCGCAACCGAGTGGCATTTCGAATACAGCCCCGAAACTTTCTCCACCGCCGAACTCGATTTCAGCCTCGAATGCTGCGAGGCGGTGATGGCGGTGCTGCGCCCCACGCCCGAGCGCCCGATCATCCTCAACCTGCCGGCCACGGTCGAGGCGGCAACGCCCAATATCTATGCCGACCAGATCGAATATTTCTGCCGCAACCTGCCGAACCGCGACAGCGCGGCGATCTCGCTCCACACCCACAATGACCGCGGCACCGGCGTCGCCGCCGCCGAACTGGGCCTGATGGCCGGCGCCGACCGGATCGAGGGCTGCCTGTTCGGCAATGGCGAGCGTACCGGCAACTGCTGCCTGGTCACCCTGGCGCTCAATATGTACACTCAGGGGATCGAGCCGGGGCTCGACTTCTCGAACATCGACGAGGTCATTCAGACGGTCGAATATTGCAACCAGCTGCCGGTCCATCCCCGCCACCCCTACGGCGGCGATCTGGTGTTCACCGCCTTTTCCGGCAGCCACCAGGACGCGATCAAGAAGGGCTTCGCCGCGCAGGACCAGCGCAACGATGAATTCTGGGCGGTCCCCTACCTGCCGATCGATCCCGCCGATCTTGGCCGCAGTTACGAAGCGGTGATTCGGGTCAACTCCCAGTCCGGCAAGGGCGGCTTTGCCTGGGTTATCGAGCAGGATCAGGGGCTCAAACTGCCCAAGCGGATGCAGGCGCATTTCTCGCGCCATGTTCAGGACCTCGCCGACGAACTGGGCCGCGAGCTGTTCGCCGCGGACATCTGGGAGGTGTTCCAACGCGTTTACCGCCTGAGCGGTGCGCAGCATTTCCAGCTCGAAGACTATGAGGAAACCCGGGGCACCGATGGCACACGCTTGTTTGCCGGCAAGATTGTGGTCGGCGGTCAGGTGCAGTCGGTATCGGGCCGCGGCAACGGGCTGATCTCGTCGGTTGTCGCGACGCTGGCGGAAAGCTTTGGCGTCGCGCTCGATATCCGCGATTATACCGAACACGCCATGGGCGCGGGCTCGGATGCCCGGGCCGCCGCCTTTGTTGAATGCACCGTGGCGGACGGCAGCACGATCTGGGGCGTCGGCATCGACGAGGATGTCGCCACCGCCGGTGTGCGCGCGGTGCTCAGCGCCGGCAACGCGGCCCGTCGCTGATCGGCATCGGCGCGGCGGCGACAACGGCCACGCCGATGCCGCCGCTTGCGGCAGCTTGCCCGCCTCTGTAGAGGCGGCGCAACTTACCTGACCGCTTAATTTCCAGAGGAATCCGATGGCCGCGCAATATGCTTTTGTCATGAAGGACATGACCAAGACCTTCCCCGGCGCCCCCAAGCCGGTGCTCAGCAACATCAGCCTTCAGTTTTATCAGGGCTCCAAGATCGGCATCGTCGGCCCCAATGGCGCCGGCAAATCGACGCTGGTGAAGATCATGGCCGGGATCGACACCGAGTTTTCCGGCGAGGCCTGGGCCGGCGAGAACATCACCGTCGGCTATCTGGCGCAGGAGCCGCAGCTCGACCCCACCAAGACGGTGCTCGAAAACGTCAAGGACGGCGCGCGCGAAGCCGCCGATCTGGTCGACCGCTTCAACGCCATCAGCAACCTCATGGCCGATCCGCCCGAGGATGCCGATTTCGATGCGCTGATGGAGGAAATGGGCACGCTCCAGGAAAAGATCGACGCGGTGGATGGCTGGACGCTCGACAACCAGCTCGAGATCGCGATGGAGGCGCTGCGCTGCCCGCCCGGCGACTGGTCGGTCGAAAACCTGTCCGGCGGCGAGAAGCGCCGCATCGCGCTGACCCGGCTGCTGATCCAGAAGCCCGGCATCCTGCTGCTCGACGAGCCGACCAACCACCTCGATGCCGAGAGCGTCGAATGGCTCGAAAACCACCTCAAGGAATATGCCGGCGCGGTGCTGATGATCACCCATGACCGCTATTTCCTCGACAATGTCGTCGGCTGGATCCTCGAACTCGATCGCGGCAAATATTTTCCCTATGAAGGCAATTACTCGACCTACCTCGAAAAGAAGGCCAAGCGCCAGGATCAGGAAGGCCGTGAGGACGAGGGCCGGCAAAAGGCGATCAAGGACGAGCTGGAATGGATCCGGGCCGGCACCAAGGGCCGCCAGACCAAGAGCAAGGCGCGGATCAAGGCGTTCGATCAGCTGGTGGAATCGAGCGAGAAGCGCATCATCAACAAGGCGCAGATCGTTATCCAGGTGCCCGAGCGGCTCGGCGGCAAGGTGATCGAGGCCAAGGGCTTGTCCAAGGCTTATGGCGACAAATTGCTGTTCGAGGATCTGTCGTTCCTGCTGCCGCCAGGCGGCATCGTCGGCGTGATCGGGCCGAACGGGGCGGGCAAATCCACCCTGTTCAAACTGATCACCGGCAAGGAAACACCCGATGACGGCGAGATCGCCATCGGCGAGACCGTGCGGCTCGGCTATGTCGACCAAAGCCGCGACCACCTCGATCCCTCGAAGAACGTCTGGGAGGAAATCTCGGAAGGGATGGACTACATGAAGGTCAACAAGCAGGACATGTCCACCCGGGCCTATGTCGGCGCCTTCAACTTCAAGGGACAGGACCAGCAGAAGAACGTCGGCAAGCTGTCAGGCGGCGAACGCAATCGGGTGCACATCGCCAAGATGCTCAAGACCGGCGGCAACGTCCTGCTGCTCGACGAGCCGACCAATGACCTCGACGTCGAGACCCTGCGCGCGCTGGAAGAAGCCATCGAGAACTTCGCCGGCTGCGCCGTGGTGATTTCACATGACCGCTTCTTCCTCGACAGGCTGGCGACGCATATCCTCGCGTTCGAGGGCAACAGCCACGTCGAATGGTTCGAGGGCAACTTCGGCGCCTACGAGGAGGACAAGCGGCGGCGGCTGGGCGATGCGGCGGATCGGCCGACAAGGTTGGCGTATAAGAAGCTGACGCGGTGAGCGGTTCCGCACTTACAATTGAAGATGTTGTCAAGCGGGTAACTCAAACGGCGTTCGGCAACCCGCTGGTCACGAATGTCCTGCGGGGACACCTCGTCGAGGCAATGATTGCACTTGTGATCGAGCCCGAGTGGAAGTGGTGCGCGGGCGACTACAGTTCATGGGATTTCGAACGTGACGATGGAGTTCGGGTCGAGATCAAGCAGTCTGCTGTCAGGCAAACGTGGGATCCTCCCGCTCACGGCAGGATCTACACCAGCTTCGACGTGAAGGAGCGCACGGGACGGTGGGAAGGGGCTATATTCATCGAGGAACCCGGTCGCGCGGCACACATATATGTGTTCGCATACCACGGATTAGTCGATGAAACTGCGGACCATCGTGATCCAGCGCAATGGGAGTTCTATGTGGTAGAAACCAATGCACTTCCAAAAACGAAACGAATTAGTTTGAACGTGGTCAAGCAAATCACTGAGCCGGTCGACATTGCTTCTCTCTACGACCGCATTGCGATTTCGGCTGCAGCAATATCGGCAGCGTAACGAGGAAGTTCACCGACCACCACTCCTCACCGCCCCGCCCCGGCCACATACCGCCGCAGCACCCGGTTGATCTCGGTCTGATAGCCACCCTCGGGCGCATGATCCTTGAACCATTCCACCACATCGAGATCGAGCCGCAAGGTTACCGGCTTCTTGATCGCGCGGTAAAGCCCCGGACGCTGGGCATGGACCCAGTTCTCGGCTGGCGCTTCGGGAATTTCATCGGTGTCGATCTCGTCGTCGGACATGGCGGCCAGCCGCGCCAGTTGCGCTTCGATCTCCGCTTCAGTCAACTTGTGCTTCATATCGATTCCTTTCGGCCCGCGTCGCCTTTCGTGCTCCGATGATTCTGACCAGCTCGTTGCCCTCCCGGTCGCGATAGGTGTGCATGACCGTGAGGATCATCACACCCCGCACGAGGCCGATTGCATGCCATCGCTCTTCGCCCGACTCGTGACGATCGAACACAACGATGTGCTCCGGATCATTCCATACCAGTTCGGCAACTTCGAATGCGACGCCATGCTTGGCAAAATTGCTATCATCCTTGCGCGAGTCCCATTCGAACGCCATTGACAATCCTGTATTGACAAAACCATAAAGACACAAGCTGAAGTTCAAGCCACCTTCGGCATCCTCCCCACGCCCAACTCCGCCTCGCGCGCCCTCGCCCGCGCCAGATCATAACCCGCCTGCATCCGCAGCAGTGTGTCCGCCGAAATCCCGAAGGCTTTCTCGAAGCGCAGCGCCATCATCGCGGTAAGGCTGGCGTGGCCGTTCAGCAGCATGCTCATGTTCTGCCGGCTGACGCCGAGGTGCGCGGCGACTTCGGTCACGGTCATTGCGAAATGATCGAGATAGGCGCGCCTGAGCCATGGCCCGGGGTGGACAAAGAGCGAGGGATGCATCTTCAGCGACATCAGTGATAATCCTCCAGATCGAGTTCGGCGATGGTCCGGTCGTCCAGTTTGACGAAGGTAAGCCGCCAATTGCGCGTGACAGTCATGGCAAAGCTGCCATTGCGGCCCCCGGTCAGTGCGTGGAAACCGAAGTTGGGGGGATCGGCCAGTCGCTCGAAATCGGCAGCCGCTACGATGAAAGCAAGCATGTCGATCAATCGATCAGGCTCGCTGATGCCCTTCGTCCGGCCTTCCAGAAAAAGGCGCCTAAGTGCCTTGTGCCGGAAGCTCGCAATTTCCATTTCGCGTCATGTAAGGCATGACGCTCAAGCTGTCAAGCATCGCATGACGGAGGAACTCGGGGTGCGGCTGCTTTAAGCGCAGGCGCCGAGTTCACCCATCGGACTAACGAGCTCCAGACGCAAAACAAGGTTACGCCACCGCGACAAATATGAACGACAACCCCTAACGACGGTTCACCTTCAGGACAGCGCAGTTCGCTTACACCCTTCCCCAAGGTCGCCGTCATTCGCGCGGCGCATGGGAATGGAGAACGGCGATGGCCGGCACGAAGTTTTTGAAATCGAGTGGCTTGGCGGCTCTTGCTGCCGGCCTTGCCATGCTGGTCTTGCCGGTCGAGGCGAGTGCCCAGGACAACCAGCGTAGCGGCTGGCACGGCCATCAGGGCGGCGACGGTGGTGGTCATCGTGGCGGCGGCGATGGCGGTGGTTGGCGAGGCCGCGATGGCGGCGAACGTCAGGCTCCGGCAGCATCCGAGCGGCGCAGTGAGCGGGCCGAGCAAGCCCAGCCGCCGCAAGAGCGCCGCAATTGGGATGGCGGCGGCAGACGCGGCGGTGGCGATGGGTTCTCAGGCCGCGGCTGGTCCGGTCGCGGACAGGCGCAATCCGCTCCTCCGGCGCAAATGCCGCAGATGCAGGCGCCGCAACAGCGCAGCTGGGCTGGCCGCGAGCGTTCGGGCGATGGCGGCGGCTGGTCGGGCCGCAGCTGGCGCGGACAGGCGCAGACTGCCGCTCCTGCGCCTCAGGCCCCGCAGCAGCGCTGGTCGGGCCGCGAGCGTTCGGGCGATGGCGGCGGCCGGTCCGGGCGCGGCTGGCGCGGACAGGCGCAGACTGCCCCGGCACCTATGCCACAGCGCCAAACTCGCCAGCGCGACTGGTCGGGCGGCGACCGCGATTGGAGCCGAGGCGACCGCACCGGTGACACCAACCGCTGGCATGACGGTCACCGCGCCGGCGACACCAATCGCGTGCGTGACGGTTACCGCTCTCACGAGGGTCACCGTACCCATGACGGCACCCGGTTCCGTGAGAATTATCGCTCTGGCGACAGCAACCGCTGGCGCGATGGCGATCGCTCTGGCTACCACAGCGGCGGCCACAACTGGAGCCGCGACTGGCGCCGGGACGACCGCTACAACTGGTCAGGGTATCGCCGCAGCAATCCGAATATCTACCGGATCGGCCGCTATTTTTCGCCGTATCGGAACTATTCCTACCGGCGGCTGAGCATCGGCTTCTATCTCGATTCGCTGTTCTACAGCGATAACTACTGGATCAGCGATCCGTGGCAGTACCGCCTGCCCGACGTCGACGGTCCGTATCGCTGGGTCCGCTATTACAACGATGCGCTGCTAGTCGATATCTACAGCGGCGAAGTTGTCGACGTGATCCACGACTTCTTCTGGTAAACCAGACCCTGTGTGCCGGTGAGTGGGCCGGCGCCGGAGCCCCCGCGTGCAACCGCGGGGGCTCTTTGTTTTGCGTTCTAGTGGTCCGATTCTGACATTTGCATCCGCTATCGGTTAGGTCAGCAGCAAATGTCAGAATCAAGAGGACCACTAGCAACTATATGACTCTAGTGGAT
>JAYVWX010000062.1:0-7978 GCA_043785715.1 Novosphingobium sp.
CATGCGCTGCTGCCCGCCCTTGCCCGTGACAGTCAGGAGCGGCGCGTCGCGCGGCACGGCATCGCGCGGGAGCGAGACCAGCTCGCTTGCTCGCAATCCCGATCCGTAAAGCAGTTCGAGCAACGCCAGCATGCGCACCCGGTCCGGCCGGCCCGCATCCGCTTCGGCCTCGGCCAAAGCGAACAGCGCGCCGATTTCGGCATGGTTGAGCAGTCGCGGCAAGGGCCGGCGCGGCCGCGGGCGCGGGAGGGCGGATGAGGGATCGTCGCCGCGCAGCCGTTCGTCCAGCAGGAACCCGTAGAACTGGCGCAGAGCCGAGCATTTTCGCGCCAGACTGGACGGCGCGAGATCGGCCCAGGTCTTGCCGAGCGAGGACAGCGCCGCCCGGTCCGCCCCAGCCAGAGCGCCAATCGCGCCCTCGGCCCCGTCCAGGTCGCGGCGGTAGGCCAAAAGCGTGTTGACAGCGGCCCCCCGCTCGGCGGCGAGCATAGCAAGGAAGGAATCGATCTCGCCCGAAATCGGCCTAGCCCCGCGCCGCCGCCTCGGCGGCGATCATTCGGGCTTCGGCGTCCAACCCGACCCGCCGCAGCGACGCGACGATGTGGTAGAGATGCAGCGGCGTCATCTTGTCCCAGCTGTTGCCCTGCATGCCGACGCCCGCGAGCAGCGCCACCAGACCCCGGTTATTGACCTGCGCCGCCTGGTCGATCAGTCGGCTCCACCGCGTTTGCCGGTTGAGATCGATGCCCAGCGTAGCGGCAAAATCCGCGGCGGTTCGCGGCGTCACCCGGTCCAGCCCGGCAAGCCCCGCGAGCAGGAATGCCGATTTGCGCATTTGATCGCTGGTGTCGCCCTCCCGATATTTTTCCAGCGCTGCGGTTCCAATGGACCGGGAAACGCCCGACCCGGAAAGCGCAAGCAATCCCCATTCGCGCGAACCGGCCTTGGCCAGCCTCGACCAGCGCAGGGCATTACCATCAAGGCCGGCGGTGAGCATCGACGCAATGACGTCGGCCGCATCGTTGGCGAGCGCTGCTTCGGGCTCAAGCCGCGCCGCCGCATAGGCCGTAAGGACTTGAAGCGCATAGCGTTTCCCCGGATCGGCCGCGCCGTCCCACAATTGCCGCATGGCGGCCAGCCGGTCGCTGGCATTGCTGGCCGCATAAGCATCACGCAAGAGCGAGCCGCGCGCGGACCATTCGTCTTCCACATTATCCTGATCGGCGTAAATCTGACTGTATAGATCGACCAGCGCCGCGCTCGACAATATGCCGGCGCCCGCCGCATGGTCAGCCGCCGCAGCCCGCGCCTCCAGCCCCAGCATCGGTGCGGTTGCCGCCATGTAATCGTAGCGCAGGCCGGCATTGGTCATGAGCGCGGCCGGCGGTTGCAGGCCCACGGCGATGGTCAGCGCATAGCGCCACGGGGTCATGTCCTCGACATTGTCCCATTCGATCTTCACCGCCCGCCGCGCCTTGCCGGCCGCCCCGGCATATTTCTGAGCCAGCAGCATGTCGATGCGGGGCATCACCCCGTAGTAACGCTGGCGATCGAGCTGCGCCATGGCGACATTGCCGTCCCCCCGGAACGCGGTGCAGATCGAGCTGACGACCTGCCACTGCGGATCCTTGCGCGCGCCGCCCTGTAGCGTCACGGCCGGGCAGATGCCGGTGAAATCGGCGGTGAAGATGTAGGCATCGAGCGCGGCCTGAGTGAGACTGGGCGTGTAATTGCCGGTATCGACATCCTGCACCAGCGCCCTGGCCGCCGCCCCCTCGCCCATCCGCAACAACAATGCGGCCCGCAGCGCGGCGAAATCGGCAGGGTTCATCGTGGCTGGCGTATCGAGGCGGGAGGCCAGCGCGCGCCGGACCAGGATATGGCCCCAGCGCGACACCATCGCCCCCTTGTTCCCGGCAATAGCGGCGCGCACCAGTCCGGCGTCCTGCCCGGCCAGCGAACCCTGGGGAAACCCGCCTTCCCCCTCGGCCAGTATGCCGACTTGTTGCATGGACCGGCGGGCAGCCAGGGGAATATCGTATTTGGGCTTGAGCCCCAACAGAGCGTCGATTTCCTCCGGCGACATCTTCTCGAGCACGGCGACCGGCGGCAGCTTGATCCCCGGATCGATGGCGCCGGGCGCGGTTGCGGGCGTGGCTGCGCCGGGCAACTGCTGCACTACTGGCGCAGCGGCGGAACTGCCGGTGTCGCGTTGGCCGGCGGATGGGGCGGGAGCGGGCCCGGGGACAGGATTGCGGTTCGGGACGACCTTGGGCGCCGGGCGGTCGAAGCCGGGTGGCAGCAAGGACTCGGGATCGTCCTGCGCCAGCACCCATGCCGAGGTCAGCGCCAGTATAGTGCCCAGAGCCATGATCCCGGTGCGCCGGGCAATCCGTCTCATCGCGGCAACGCCGGCACAGCTATCGGCTCGGAGATGTTCCGCACCGGCTCGCGCCCGCCATCGATCCAGGCGTAGCCGAAGACTGCCAGGATTACCGCGATCATTATCCAAACCAGCCAGCTCCTGCGCATTTGCAAGCGTTACCCGCGACCTTCCCCGATGCTTGCGCAGCCGCTTAACGCATCTATAGGCTGCGCTGCAATGGACAACCACGACGAACAGCTTTTACCGGCCGACATCGACGCACTGGCGCGGCGCATCGACCGACCGATAGCGCTGGTCGGAATGATGGGCGTTGGCAAGACCAGCGTCGGCAAACGCCTCGCGGCGGCGCTGCACTGCCCCTTCGCCGATGCCGACGAAGAGATCGAAAAGGCAGCACAGATGGCTATTCCCGAAATATTCGCAAATTTCGGCGAGGATTCCTTTCGCGACGGCGAACGGCGGGTGATTGCCCGGCTGATCGGCGAGGCGGGCGCAAACCCGGCTGTGATCGCCACTGGCGGCGGCGCATTCTGCAACCCGGGTACCCGTGCCCTGATCCTCGAAAAAGCCATCGCCGTCTGGCTTGACAGCGACATCGACACGCTGGTGCAGCGCACCACCCGCAAGGAAAACCGGCCGCTGTTGCAGACCGGCGATCCGCGCGAAATACTCACCCGCTTGCGCGACGAGCGCCGCCCGGACTATGCTCAGGCGCCGATCCAGGTGATGAGCAGCGACAGTCCGCATGGCAAGACCGTTACCCGGGTGCTGAAAGGGATCGCCGAATGGCTGTAGTCCCCGTCGCGATTGCCGGCAGGCCCTATGAGGTGCGGATCGGCGCCGGGCTGCTGGCGGAGCTGGTGCCCAATTGCCGCGGGCGGCTGCGCAAGCGGCGAGTGCCGATCATGACCGATGCCAATGTCCATGCCGCCTGGGGCGGTGTCCTGGAAGCGGCGCTGACCCAATCGGGGCACGAGCCGCGCTGGCGCATCCTGCCACCCGGAGAGGCTTCCAAAAGCTGGGGGGAACTTGCCGCGACGGTCAACTGGCTGCTGGCCGAGGAGGTTGAGCGCGGCGACCACATATTGGCGCTTGGCGGCGGGGTGATCGGCGATCTCACCGGTTTCGCCGCCGCGATCCTCAAGCGCGGCTGCCAGTTCATCCAGCTGCCAACGACATTGCTCGCGCAAGTCGATTCGAGCGTCGGCGGCAAGACCGCGATCAACACCGGCGCGGGCAAGAACCTAGTCGGCGCCTTCCACCAGCCCGCGCTGGTGCTGGCCGACCTCGCCGTGCTCGATACGCTGCCGGCCCGAGAACTGCGCGCGGGCTATGCCGAGGTGGTCAAATACGGATTGATCGGCGATGCCGATTTCTTCGCCTGGTGCGACCTGCACGGCGCGGACATGCTGGCGGGCGGCGCTGGCTTGCGCGAATACGCCGTTGCCCACAGCGTCGCGGCCAAGGCGCGGATCGTCGCGGACGACGAGCGCGAAACCACCGGCGCGCGGGCCTTGCTCAATCTCGGCCACACCTTCGGCCATGCACTCGAGGCCGAGGCGGGCTTTTCCGACCGCCTGCTCCACGGCGAGGCGGTCGCGCTGGGGATGGTGCTCGCGGCCAGATACTCCGCCCGGCTCGGACTGTTGCCCAGAGCCACGGCCGAGCACATCGCCCGCCATATCGCCGCCGCCGGCCTGCCGGCCGAAATCGCAGCGCTCGATTTCACCTGCAACGGCGAGGCGCTCACGCGTCACATGCTTCACGACAAGAAGATGGACGCGGGCGCGCTGCCGTTCGTGCTGATGACAGGCATCGGCGAGGCGTTTCTGGCGAAGGATATCGACCTGCCGGATGTTGCCGCTTTTCTTGGCGAAGAGCTTTCGCGGTGACCACCGGCGCAACCCCCGCGCTGGCGCCACGTTGCTTGCCGTGCCTACCCTGAATTAGGCAGCAGATCGACGACCGTGAATTCCGGCAACGCCGCCGCGATCAGCAGGCTGCGATGGCAGGCGGCGGCATCGCGCTCATAACACAGCAGACCCACGCGCTTTTCGCCGGCCAGGGCGCGCAATTCGGCCATTGCCGCCATAGCCTCGGGTAATTCGAGCTGCCCGGCATAGATGCGAGCGAGCCCTTTATGGTCTCCGCGCCGCGCCGCCGCCCGGCCGTCCGCCGGGGTGCCGAGCGGCTTCATATGGCGGTAGGCGATGCCCGCCTCGTTCAGCGCGCCTGCCAGTGCCGTCTTGGAAAAACCGGGCCGCCGCGACAGGGGCAAGGCGCGGACATCGGCGAGCAGTTCGACCCCGCCGCCTCGTAGTGCGGCAATGACATCGTCCAGCCGTGCCTGCTCATAACCGATCGTCCAGATTGTTCGCATCGCCCAAGGGTGGGGTTCCATGGCCGCGAGTGCAAGGTGAGCCGAACAGCGCCACCGGTTGCAGTCCCGCCAGCGCCGAAGAGAACCGGCCATAGGCGGCGCGGCCCTGATGCCAGTTTTCGGGAATAGCGATGCGAAAACCATCTGCCAGCGGCTCGGCAGTGCTGAGAATTTCGGCAAACCCCATCAATAGACCAGCCGGTGACCGGCGAGCTTTGCATCCGTTGTCACCAGCTTCAGCCCTTCGCAGGCACAGACCGCCAGGAGCAGCCGGTCGAACGGATCCCTGGTAGCTGGTTCGGGATGCGCGACTTCGAGAGCGTGATCGATGGTCATGGGCAAAACCGTAAAGCCAAGCCGGCCCATTGCCTCAACAAGGTCTCGGGTTTCCAGTCCCAATTGTAGCTTACCGGCAGCCCGCTTTATCGAGATTTCCCATGGTGAAACGACACTGACGACTGGCTGGGCATCAAGGGATGCTAGCAATTGCCCGATCCGGCGCGGCAGCCGATCCACGGTCTTGTTCAGGAAGGCGATCAAAATGTTCGTATCAAGCAGATAGCCGCTCATCCACCCTGCTCATCGCGTAGCCGCCGGGCGTCCCGTACCCGCCGGTCGTGCTCGGCCAGTTTCTCATCAAAATCGTCGGCAAGTGGCTGGAGCAGGAAATCTTCCGGCAGTTGGTCATCAAAATCCGGTGAGGTCCATTCGATACCGAGGGGCGGGTTTTCCTTTCGCCAGATTTCATAGCGTGCCATGAATGACATCGGCTTGTCCTCCTGCACTCCGCCATGCGGCACAAGATCGGCGACTGGCTTGCCGTGTCGCGTCAGCACAATCCGCTCCCCGGCCTCCGCCGCCCGGATCAGTTCGGTAAGCTTGGCCTTGGCCACTTTCACCGGGACTTCCCGCACGCCAGCCTTCAACGCGGCTGGGGTCGATGCAGTTAAATTCTCGAAGGAAACTCGCGCATCCCGGACGAAATTGTCATTGCTCATCGCTCAAAAGTAACTACCGGTAGTCACAATGTCAAGCATCACTCCAGCTCAAGGATCACCGCATCCACCGCCAGGCTTTCACCCGCCTTGGCATTGACCTTTATCACTGTCGCCGATTTCTCCGCGCGCAGGATGTTCTCCATCTTCATCGCTTCGACCACCGCCAGCGGCTGACCGGCCTCGACCTTGTCGCCTTCTTGGACGTTCAGCGAAATCAGCAGGCCGGGCATCGGGCATATGAGGAATCGGGAAAGGTCGGGAGGCATTTTCTCAAGCATGTGCGAGGTGAGATGCGCGATACGCGCGGGCAGGATTTCGGCCTGATGGATCGCGCCGCGCGCGGTCATTTTGAGGCCGGTGCGGGTAGGCTCGAGCTTGACGCCCAGGATCTCCGCACTTCCCAGCTCGGCCTGCACCAGCCGGTCTCCGGGGGTATATTCCATCGACAGCGCGATAGCCGCGCCATCGACGGTGATGTCGCTCCCGTCGAGACTGACGATGTGCACGCTGTCGCCGATCCGAATGCTCCATTCATAGGGCGGATCGAGAATATCGGCGAGCTGGCCACTGACCTGCCGCGCCCGGTCGGCCCGAGCGGTGGCGACAAAGCCGGCGATCGCGGCAAGATTGCGCTTGAGCTCGGGCGAGGCAGGCGCGCCTAGGAAGCCGTCGGGATATTCCTCGGCGATGAAACCGGTGGTGAGCTCACCCGAGCGAAAGCGCGGATGCTGCATGATCGCCGAGAGGAAATCGATGTTGTGGCCCACCCCTTCGATCTCGAACGCATCCAGCGCGGCGATCTGCAAATCCGCCGCCTCATCGCGCGTCTCCCCCCAGGTCACCAGCTTGGCGATCATTGGATCGTAAAACATCGAGACTTCGCCGCCTTCGTAGACCCCGTCATCAACGCGCACACCATCGACCCCGCGCCTGCCGTTGGCAGTGCCATCGTCACCCCAACCTTCGACCGGCGGATCATAGCGCACCAGCCGCCCGGTCGAGGGCAGGAAGCCGCGGTAAGGGTCTTCGGCATAGACCCGGTTTTCGATCGCCCAGCCGTCGATACCGATGTCGGCCTGCGTCATCGCCAGCCTTTCGCCAGCGGCGACGCGGATCATCTGTTCGACCAGATCGATCCCGGTGAGCGCCTCGGTAACCGGGTGCTCGACCTGCAGGCGGGTGTTCATTTCGAGGAAGTAGAAGCTCTCGCCCGTGGAGTCCGCGCCCGAGACGATCAGTTCGACCGTGCCGGCGCTGTAATAGCCGACCGCACGCGACAGCGCGACGCACTGCTCGCCCATCGCGCGGCGCATCTTCGGCGTGACGAAGGGCGATGGCGCTTCCTCGACTACCTTCTGGTGGCGGCGCTGGATCGAGCATTCGCGCTCGTTGAGGTAGAGGATATTGCCGTGCTGGTCGCCAAGGATCTGGATCTCGATGTGGCGCGGGTTGAGGATGAATTTCTCGATAAACACGCGGTCGTCACCGAAGAAATTGAGTCCCTCGCGCTTGGTCGCCTCGAAGCCCTCGCGGACGTCCTGCTCGTCATAGGCCAGCCGCATGCCCTTGCCGCCGCCGCCGGCCGAGGCCTTCATCATCACCGGATAGCTGATCTCGGCCGAGATGCGCACGGCATGCTCGGTATCGTCGATCTCGCCGACGAAGCCGGGGACGACATTGACGCCCGCTTTCAACGCGAGTTTCTTCGACTCTATCTTGTCACCCATCGCGGCGATAGCGTTCACCGGTGGGCCGATAAACGCGATACCCTCGGCGGCCAGTTGTTCGGCGAAGGAGGTGCGCTCGGACAGGAAGCCATAGCCCGGATGGACTGCCTCGGCCCCGGTCTGCTTGGCCGCGGCGATGATTTTCTCCGCGATCAGATAGGACTGCGCGGCAGGCGAAGGCCCGATGTGGACGGCCTCATCAGCCATCTGCACAAACGGCGCACGGGCATCGGCATCGGAATAGACCGCGACGGTGGCGATACCCATCCGCCGCGCCGTCTTGATAATCCGGCAAGCAATTTCGCCGCGATTGGCGATGAGGATTTTTTTGAACATTCTAATCATTCCCAAGTTCGCGAAGCTGCTTTATTCTAAGTTCGGTAAGGTCCAGCCGGCACGCGCCTGCGGCGGTGCCTTCGCCGCTTCCGCCTCGCATAGTGTAGGACATAGATACACAGTGGGCGTCGCGGTATGTAATCCAAGCACG
>JAYVWX010000063.1:0-12013 GCA_043785715.1 Novosphingobium sp.
TCCCCAATCGCGGCGGCGCGGGGGGCCCCCCAGCCGCCGGAAAGCTTCGACTGGGTTGGCCTTGCCGAGCCCTTGCCAGAAGAAATGGAGCTGGTGCGCGCCCAGTTCGGGCTGCACCCGCTGGCGGTGGAGGACTCGCTCAACCCCCAGCAGATGCCCAAGGTCGAGGCGATCGGCAAACAATTGTTCATCATCGCGCGCACGGCGGTGATCGAAGAGGGCGAGAACATCGGCTACGGCCAGACGGCGATCTTCCTGGGCCGCGATTTCATCGTCACCGTGCGCTTCGGTTCGACCCGCGCCCATGCCAAACTGCGCGAGCGGCTGGAGCTGAACACCGAGCGGCTGGCGGAAGGGCCGGATTTCGTCGCCCATGCCATCCTCGATTTCATCGTCGATGGCTACCAGCCGATCATGGACCGGCTGGAAACCGCGGTGCAGGCGATGGAGGAGCGCGCGATCGACACCTTCCCCGAACCTTCGACCATCCGCCGCATTTTTCGCCTGCGCCGGCAGTTGCGCCGGTTCGAGCGGATCATCGGGCCGATGGAGGAAGTCTGCGAGCGGCTCGCCACCACCAGCCTGCCCGCCGTCGATACCTCCGCCCAGATCTGGTTCCGCGACGTGCTCGATCATGTCCGGCGGTCGCTGGCGCGGATGCGCGGCCTCAAGGAGACGCTCGCCAGCATCGTCGAGACGTCGAGCTTTCTCGAACAGCACCGCCAGGGCACCATGATCCGGCAACTCGCCGCCTGGGCCGCGATCCTCGCGGTGCCGACGGCGATCGCCGGGATCTACGGGATGAACTTCAAATTCATGCCGGAGCTGGAATGGCGCTACGGCTATTTCGCGGTGGTCTCGGCGATCGGCGCGATCTGCCTGGGACTGTGGCTGCGCTTCCGCCGGAACGGCTGGCTGTAAGCTGTTCGGCCCCGCCTTCCAGCCCTGTCTGGGCAAAAGGTGCTTGCCGCCTTGGCGCCGGGGCACCTAAAGAGCGGGGCAGGATAACCATTAGGGAGCAAAATATGACACCGCAAATCGGGCGTGTCGGCGTCTGGTCGATGGAATTGCGCTTCGGCGATACTGCCGCCATCGACGAAGCCGCGGTCGAGCTCGACGAGTTGGGTTACGGCGCGCTGTGGATTCCCGGGGGGATCGACGATGCGGTGCTGGGGGATGTCGACCGGCTGTTGTCGGCGACCAGTCGAATCGTCATCGCCACCGGCATCATCAATATCTGGAAGCAGGAAGCCACCGATGTCGCGGCATGGTGGAAGGGGCAGCCGGCCGACCGCCAGGCGCGGGTCTTGTTGGGGATCGGCGTCAGCCACGCACCGCTCATCGGCGAGGGCTGGATGAAGCCGGTCGCCAAGGTGCGCTCATGGATTGATCAGGCCGAAGCCGCCGGTCTGCCGGAGGATACGATGTGCGTTGCCGCGCTCGGCCCCAAGATGATGGCACTGGCCGGCAAGCGCACCGGCGGCGCGCATCCCTATCTGGTCGATCCCGGCCATACCGCAGAATCGCGCGGCATTCTTGGGCCCGGCAAGCTGCTGGCGCCCGAACAGGGCGTGGTGCTGGAGAGCGACCCGGTCAAAGCCCGCGCTATCGTGCGCGAGGCGCTGGCAATGTACATGGCCCTGCCGAACTACGCCAACAGCTGGCGCCGCCTCGGCTATTCCGAAGAGGACATCGCCACGGTCAGCGACCGGCTGGTCGATGGCATCTTCGCTTGGGGCAGCGCCGCGCAGATCGCCGAACGGGTCAAAGCGCACCATGACGCCGGCGCCGATCATGTCTGCATCCAGGCGATCACCAGCGGGGGTATCGAAGGCGCGCGCGAGGCGTGGCGCGAACTGGCGAAAGTGCTGCTGTAGAAGCTGGGCTCAGAGTTGCGCCTCGCTGCCGCGGAAACTCAACCGCGTCGGGCAATGGCTGCCGGCCACCTCTCCGGTCATGCTGGAGAAGGTGGCCGGCATCGCATATTTCGATCAGAAATCGATCTGGGCGCGTAGCGCGAATGAATCGGTCGAATATTTGCGTTCGTTGACCGGCGCCGGCGAGGTGGGATTTGCCGCCGCGGCGAATGGCCCGCCCTTCACTTCGGTGTGGATGTAGTTGAACAGGAACCGGACGTAGTCGGTCGGGATCCAGGTCAGGCCGGCGAGGAAGCCCATCTGGGTTCCGCCGCGCGCCTGGCGAATCGCTGGCGTACCCGTGAGCGCGGATGAGGGGGCAGGTGGGGTACCACTTCCGGCAAAGGTAGTGGTCGGTGCGTTGATCAGCTTGGCATCGTTGAGATCGAGGTAATCGAACCGGCCGATCAGCTGGAGCGCGCCCATGCCGCCCTTGCCGACCGGATGCAGGACTTTGGTGCGGTCCCACAGCCCGTTCTTGTAGCCGCGCGTCTCGCCGGTTAGGAAGTAACCCACTTCGAAATGGCCACCCCAGAAGGTTGGGTTTTCGATTGGTGTCACACCGGTGCCCCCCGCGAAGGTGTCGAGCCCCGTCGCCATGTCGCCCGGCCGGTAGGTGCGCACCTTGAGCATCTGCGCCTCACCGCCGAGGTGCAGAGACTTGAACACGCCGTAAGCCTCAGCTCCGAAAATGTCGTCGCCTTTCGCAGCGATGTTGCCGGTATCGACAAATCGCTGGTCGGTCGTCTGGAGGAACGGACGCGCCCGGTAGCGGGCGAACTGGTTGGTCGAAGGTGCGCCGGTTGCGACTGACGCCACGCCTGCATCATTGGACTGGAACTGGCGGTGCTGGTAACTCGCCCCGAGGTGGACGAAGCCGTTGCCGACAAAGGGGCTGTAGCTCATGCGCGCCGCGCCGATCCAGCCCTTGTTATCGATCGAAGCATCGATCGAATGCGCGGCGAACATGCCCGCGTCGAAGCGGAACAGATTGTCCTTCGACTTGAAGCCCGCGGACAGGCCCAGCCGGCGGGTATTGACGAAGGCGTCGTTGACCTGGGCCCGCTCGATGAAGCTCGACCAGCGCGAGCTCGACTGCTGCTCCATGCCGTCGAGCGATTCCTGATTGCCCAGGGTCAGGCTGAACGGCTTGTTGGTTGGCGCGTAGGTGACAATGACATCGCCGAATCCGACCACGCCATTGGCATAATCGACTTCGCCCTTATAGCCGAAGCCGCCCGGAATGGTCCCTTCCGCACCGATGCGGAAGCGGCGGACGCGGGCGTTGAAGCCGAGGTTGCGGTTGGCGACGTAATTGTCGGGTTTGCCGGCATAGGCGGCGTCGAGCATCAGGCGGCCGCGGACCTTGAAGCTCCAGCCCTCGTCGGCGTCGGCGTGCAGCGGCGCGCCTTTCCACTGGGGCGCGGCCTTGGTCACTTGGACCTTGAGCGCATCGAGCTGCGCCTGCAGGCCGGCGATCTGGGCTTCGAGCACGGCGGTCCGCGAATCGGAGGCCGTGCGGTTGGCCTCTTCCTGGCCGACAGTCAGGACCGACGGATCGTCGGGCGAGGGTGCGTCGGCGGGCGGTTCAGCTTCTTTTTCAGCCGATTGCGCATAGGCCATCGGCGATAGGGCAAGGGCGCTGACGCTGGCCATGAAGGTCCAGGCCGCGCGGCGGGCGATGTGCTTTTTCATGTTCGGGGTTCTCACTTAAGGCCGGCCGAAGTCATCGGCGTCATGCTGGTGGCGAAGCGCTGGCTGCGCTGGCGGACTGCGTCGCCGAGGGCGATCAGCCCCGCTTGCTTGAGATAGCCGTTCGGGCCGAATGTTGATTCACGGACAAATTCGGCGGCAAAGGCGCGGAGGCCGGGGATGGCGTTCAAGTGCGCATTCTTGACGTAGATGAACATCGCCCGGGCGCCCGGATAGCGGAAGCTGGCGATGGTCTCATAGGTCGGCGCCACACCGTTCAGCGAAATGCCCTTGAGCTGCGAAGAGTTCTCTTCAAGGTAGGAATAACCGAACAGTCCGACGGTGCCGGGATTTGCCGCGAGCTTCTGGACGATGAGGTTGTCGTTTTCACCCGACTCCACATAAGCCCCGTCATCGCGCACGGTCTTGCAGATCGCGTTGTACTTGGCTTCGTTTGGCTTCTTCATCGCCGCCATGGCGGGGCTGGTCGCGCAGCCCGGTTCCATCAGCAGATCCTCGACCGACGAGCGGGTGCCCGATGTCGATGGCGGGCCATAGATCTTGATCGGGATGGCGGGCAAGCCGCTCCTGACGTCGCGCCAGGTCCTGGTCTTGTTTGGCTTGCCGAACGGGGTCTTGGCGAGCGCGTAATAGAGTTCCTGGGTCGTCAGGTTCGAGATGCCGGTGGCGCGGGCGGTCGCCACCGCGAGTCCGTCGAGACCGATCTGGATTTCGGTGATCTGCGATACGCCATTGGCCGCGCAACTGCGGAATTCGGACAGTTTGATCCGGCGTGAGGCATTGGTGATGTCCGGGTGGCTGGCGCCAACGCCGGCGCAGAACAGTTTCATGCCGGCCCCGGTTCCGGTCGATTCGACGATGGGCGCCGGTATGGTCGGATTGGCGCGGCTGTAGCGTTCGGCCACTGCCTTGGCGAACGGATAGACGGTGGAGGATCCGACAATCCGGATGTTGCGCCGCATCTGGCCGTATGCCGGCGCAGCAATGGCGCTGGCGGCCGCAAGCCCCAGGACGATCTTGGTAACGCGTTTCATCTATGCCCCTATCGGTTGGCTTTGGTTGGCGTGACGATTTGCCCCGCCATGAACGCGCCATTAGGCGGCCGATGTTTCAATCGGGCGACAGAGTCATGACAGTTGTGTGACGCTGTTTGACAGCCACGCGCTCAGCCCGCTGGCGGAGGCGGCTCGGACCGCTGGCAAAAGTCCGAATGCCCGAGCCTCAATCTGGCGGGCAAAAGCGGCCGGCGCCAGGCCGGCTCGCAAGAATCATTTACGCTGTTGAAATAACGCCGAATAAGTCAAACGCGTCGGCATCTTCGATCCGCACCTTCACAAAGTCGCCGGCAGACAGACCTGCGGGCACCTGGCGGATCAGCACCGCGCCGTCGATCTCCGGCGCGTCAGCCTGGCTGCGCCCGGTTGCGCCGACGTCGCCGTCCGCATCGGGCTCGCCCACTTCATCGATGATCACCGCTAGCGTGCGCCCGATCTTGGTCGCGAGCTTGGCCGCGCTGATCGCCGCCGTCTGCTCCATCAGCCGGGCGTAGCGCTCTTCCTTGACCGCCTCCGGCACCGCGCCCGGCAGCGCATTGGCGGCGGCGCCGGCGACCGGCTCGAAGCGGAAGGCGCCGACCCGGTCGAGCTGCGCCTGTTCAAGCCAATCGAGCAAATAGGCGAAATCCTCTTCGGTTTCTCCCGGGAAGCCGACAACAAAGCTCGAACGCACGGTGATGTCAGGACAAATCTCGCGCCATTGCTTCAGCCGCTCAAGCACCCTGGCCTCGTTGGCGGGGCGCTTCATCGCTTTGAGCACCTTCGGACTGGCGTGCTGGAACGGGATGTCGAGATAGGGCGTCAGCAGCCCCTCGGCCATCAGCGGGATCACCGCATCGACATGCGGATAGGGGTAGACATAATGCAGCCGCACCCAGGGGGTCTGGCCTTCGGGTGTGAGCAGCTGGCCCAGCTCGCGCGCCAGATCGGTCATATGCGCGCGCACCTGCCGGCCATGCCAGCCGCGCGACTCGTGCCCGGTATCGACGCCATAGGCTGAGGTATCCTGGCTGATCACCAGCAATTCACGGGTGCCGCCGGCGACCAGTTTTTCCGCCTCGCGCAGCACCGCGTCGATCCGCCGGCTCACCAGCTTGCCGCGCAGTTGCGGGATGATGCAGAAGCTGCAGCTGTGGTTGCAGCCCTCGGAGATCTTGAGGTAGCTGTAATGCCGCGGGGTGAGTTTGACGTCGCCCTGGGGGACGAGGTCGATGAACGGGCCCTGGCTCGGCGGCGCGGCCTGATGCACGGCTTCGACCACCGCTTCATATTGATGCGCGCCGGTGACCGCGAGCACGGCAGGGAATTTCGCCCGGATCGCCGCCGCCTCGTTGCCCATGCAGCCGGTGACGATCACCCGCCCGTTCTCGGCAATCGCTTCACCGATTGCCGCGAGGCTCTCCTCCTTGGCCGAATCGAGAAAGCCGCAGGTGTTGACCAGCACGACGTCGGCACCGGCGTAGTCCGGGCTCATCGCATAGCCGTCGGCGCGCAGCCTGGTCAGGATACGTTCGCTGTCGACGAGCGCCTTGGGGCAGCCGAGGCTGACCATGCCGACCTTGCGCTGCGAGGGAAGTTCGAGTGCCATTTGCCGCGCCCCTACACCCTGCGCGCGCTTTGCGCTACTGCGGGCTCGGTGGGGGGCGAAGGAGCTTGGAGTCTGGTTGTGGCAATAGCTCGGCTGGATCGACGGTACGGTTGTTGCGCCGAATCTCGAAATGCAGTTCGGGTCCGCGCGCCTTGCCGGTTCGGCCGGAAAGACCCAGCCGCTCGCCCTGGCGGACATCGTCGCCTTCCTTGACCGTCAAGCGGCTGAGAAAGGCATAGGCGCTCTGCCAGCCGCCGCCGTGGTCGATCACCACCAGCCTGCCGAACTGGCGCGGCTCCTCGCCGGCGAACAGCACTTTGCCCGCTGCGCTCGCCCGCACGGCCGTGCCCTCACGCGCGGCGATGTCGAGCCCGTCATGATATTCGCCGCTGCGCCCGCGCGCAGTGTAGCCGCGCCGCACCTTTCCCGAGAGCGGCCAGGCGAAGCGGGCTGCCGCTAACGGCGCCGCGGGCGTGGTGGCGGACACCGGCGGCGCGGCGATCAGGGTGGGGATCAGCAGCTTCTGCCCGCGCTTGAGCGGAGCCGCCGGATCGAGGCCATTGGCAATGGCGATGTCCGGCCAGGGCACACCGTAAAGATAGGAAATGGTGAATTTGGTGTCGCCGCGCCCGGCCGAATGGCGTCTGGTGCGCGGAATAGTGAGCTTTTGTCCGGCGCGCAGATTGTAGGGCGGTTGCAGGCGGTTGGTCTCGATGATCAGCACCCGCGGCACCTGTGCGCGGCTGGCGACGCCCCCCAGGGTTTCGCCCGGTTTGACGATATGTTCGGTCTCCTGCTCCGGCGGCAGCGGCGGCTCGGCGCTGGCGATCAGCAGCGGCGCGAGCAATGCGAGCAGGGCCAGGCGGGTCACGGCCGGTAACGCCCCGCCAGCGCCGCCAGCGAGGCCTCGTGGGTGAAATCGAGTTGAAGCGGGGTTACCGAAACATAACCATCGGCGATCGCCTCGAGGTCGGTGGCGTGGCCGGGGGTTTGCTCGAATCCGTGCAGGCCGAACCAGTAATAGCGGAAGCCGCGCGGATCGGTGCCTTCGATCACCGAGCCGCGGGAATAATCGTGAAAGCCCTGGCGGACAACGCGTATGCCTTTGACCGCGTCGGCGGGCAGGGCCGGGAAGTTGACATTGACCAGCGTGCGCGGCTCGAACGGCACGTCAAGCAGCGGCGCCAGCACCCGCTCGCCCCAGAATTCCGCGCATTCGAACGGCACCTCGTCGGCCAGCCCTTCGGCGGCATAGACCTGGCTGAGCGCGATCGAGCGGATGCCGGCCAGCGCCCCTTCGAAGGCGGCCGAGACCGTGCCCGAATAGGTGACGTCGTCGCCGAGATTGGCGCCGCGGTTGACGCCCGAGAGGATTACATCGGGGGCGGCGGGAAGCAGCTTTTTCAGCGCCATGGTGACCGCGTCGGTCGGCGTTCCGGTCACCGAAAAGCGCCGCGCATCGTGCTGCCGCAGCCGCACCGGGCGGCCCAGGGTGAGCGAATGGCCCGCGCCCGATTGCTCTTCGGCCGGCGCGCAAATCCACACATCCTCGGAAAACCGCGCGGCGATGCGTTCGAGTACCGCAAAGCCGGGGGCATTGATGCCGTCGTCGTTGGTGAGCAGGATGCGCATCAGCTGGGCGTCAATCGCGTGACGCCGCCCATATAGGGATGCAGCACCGCCGGCACGTCGACCGAACCGTCCGCCTGCTGGCAGTTCTCCAGCACCGCCACCAGCGTGCGCCCGACGGCGAGGCCCGAACCGTTGAGGGTGTGGACAAACTCCGGCCTGGCCTTCTCGCCCGCCGGCCGGAACCGCGCATTCATCCGCCGCGCCTGGAAATCGCCGCAGTTGGAAATCGAGGAAATCTCGCGGTAGGCGCCCTGGCCCGGCAGCCAGACTTCGAGATCGTAGGTCCGCCTCGCGGTGAAGCCCATGTCGCCGGCGCAGAGCAGCATCTTGCGGTAAGGCAATTCCAGCGCCTGCAGGATCGATTCCGCCGCTGCCGTCATCCGCTCGTGCTCGGCGGGCGAATCGACCGGGCGGCAGATGGTGACCAGCTCGACCTTGTCGAACTGGTGCTGGCGGATATAGCCGCGGGTGTCCTTGCCGGCCGCACCCGCCTCAGAGCGGAAACAGGGGGTCAGCGCGGTGAGGCGGATTGGGAGCGCAGCCTCTGCAAGAATTTGCTCGCGAACCGAATTGGTGAGCGACACCTCGGCGGTGGGGATCAGCCAGCGGCCGTCGGTGGTGCGGAACAGATCGTCGGCGAATTTGGGCAGTTGGCCGGTGCCGAACACCGCCTCGTCGCGCACCAGCAGCGGCGGCGCGCATTCCGCATAGCCGTTCTCGCCGGTCTGCCGGTCGAGCATGAATTGCCCGAGCGCGCGCTGGAGCCGGGCCATCGCCCCGCGCAGAAAGGTGAAGCGCGCGCCCGAGATCAGCGCCCCGGTCTCAAAATCGAGGCCGAGGGGCGGGCCGAGATCGGCATGTTCCCTAGGCTGAAAGTCGAATTGGCGTGGTATGCCCCAGCGGGATACTTCGACATTGCCGCTCTCGTCCACGCCGTCGGGGACGTCAGCATGGGGCAGGTTGGGAAGCGATTCGAGTATGCTTTTCAGGGCAGCCGACGGTAGCTTTGATGCGGCCTCTAGGTCCGGTAATTTCTGCTTTATTTGTTCTACTGTTTCTTTTGCTTTGGCCGCAGCTTCGTGTTCACCCTTGGAAATCCACATTCCAATGGCCTTAGACATCTCGTTACGCGTCGCGAGCACGCTGTCCATGTTGGTTTGAGTGGTTCGAACAGCAGCATCAACCTCAATGATAACTTCACCGATGGGTGCCACCCCCCGCCGCGCCAGCGCTGCATCGAAGGCTTGCGGGTCGTCGCGGATCAGGCGGATGTCGTGCATGGAGCGGCGCTATGCCGCCTTGGCTCCGGCTGCGCAAGGTTAGCACGGCGATGTTTAGAGCGGCGGATTGCTTTAAATCTGCACCATTCTCCCCCTCTCCCAGGTGGGGAGAGGATACGCAGGCTTGTCAACTTGTTGACTAGCCTGAGTTGGTGAGGGGGTTCCGCCCTATCGAGAGACCAGAACCCCCTCACCCAGCTACGCTAGCCGCAAAAGCGGCAAGCTGCGCTACCTCTCCCCACTGGGGAGAGGGGAAAAGCGATCCAGATTTCGCGCACGCCGCCCCGATCAGTCGTCGGTCTCGACATAGCAGGACACAAAATCCAGCGTCTGGGCGGCGGCGTTGGTGTTGTTTGTCACCCAAACCGACGGTGCCAGGAACGTCGTGGCCGCCGGAATGTTGGTGGTGATCTTGCCGATCGCGCTCGCGCCGGTCGAGAGGTTGGTCACCTGCCAGGAAATCCCGGTGTCGTTCGGCGCGCACCACAGCGCCAATTCCAGCAGCGAGGTGTTGTCGATCGGAAAGCTCGCGCCGAGATCGAGCGCGGTCCGGGCAGTGCCGGTGACATTGTTGACCAGCCGCCAGTTGCCGGTGCTCGCCGCCGTCGCCAGTCCGATACCGCCCGGAGTCGCGGTGCTGGTCGGATCGACATTGGCCGGATTGGCCGCGACATCGACTAGTCCGGCGAAGGCCCGCAGCCCGAGCAGCAACGTGCCGGATAGCGCAAAGCGGTGCACCACCATGAAACCGCCCCGGTCGGCGGCGTTGCCGCGCCAGACCGGCGACTGGTTGCCGCGGATATAGGCAAGTCCGCCTGCGGTCGCGCCGGTCGAGATCGTCGAGCGAAACGTCGAAGTCAGCAGATTGGTCGAGGCCAGCACCGGGATCGTTGGAGCGGTGGGGCTGGCGCCAGTATAGGCCATCGCGCCCAGGGTTGCGGCAAAGGTGGTTGCGACCAGCGTCGCGCCCCCGCGCCAGGCGCGGATGTTGTTTTCCCCGAGGTGCGGCGAAAGCGCATAGGAAACGCCGGAGGGCGCCCGCCAGTACGGCACTGTCCGCCCGGCCCAACTCCGGGCGTAGAACCGGCCGTAGCCCGCCGCCGGCGTCGCCGGGTCCTGGGCCTGGGCCAGGAGGTCGAAGCTGACGAGGACTTGCATCAGCCGTGGACCGTGACGCGGTAGGCATTGCTGGCGGGCGCTACGGCGAAGGTCAGGGTCACGGTGTTGGCGTCGGTGGCGGCAAGGTCGGTCAGCACCCCGGCGTTGGTCGCCACTTCGCGGACCGCGACGGTGATATCCTGGGTGCCGAGATTGTGGGTGACCGCGATCGCGGTAGCCGCGCCATTGCCGACGTTCGCGGCAAACTTTCGTACGGCAATCGAACTGTCGAGCGCGATACCGCCGGCGGCCACCGACACCCCCCCGCTTGCCGCCGCCACCGCGCTGATCACCGCGCCCGCAATAGCGATGCCATTGCCCGCGGTATAGGACGAAGCGCCGCCCAGTTGGCCCCAGCTCTGCGAGGTGGTGCCGATTGTGACGGCGGCGTCGGAAATGAGGATGAACGCCTTATCGGCATTCGCCGTGCCCTCGGTGACAGTGACCGCAGTGCCCGGCGCCAGCTCGCCGTTCGTATCGGCATCCACCGTCCGCACCAGCGCCGAGCCGGATGCGGCCCAGACGTAAAGCCCGTTTTCGGCCGCCGCGGTCTGGTTCTTGAGCAGGATGCGATCGTTCGCGGCGAGGGCAACACCGTCCAGCGTCGTGCCTGGCGCGGTGAGGGTGACCGTGGCGGTCGAACCCGCACGTACCGGGGCTTTCCACTGCAGCCCGCGCGCGACGGTGTCGACATATTGCTTGTTGGCGGCATCGCTATTGGCGGAGGGATCGGCAAGATTGGCGATTTTCTGGGATTGAAGATCGAGGCCGTTCATGATTTTCATTGGGATGGCTCCTCAAAAGGCGAGTACGAAACCCTGCTGCGGCAAGGGGAAGGTGACAGTGATCTGCGATACGCTGGCCTGCACGTCGGTCAGCACGGGCTCGCCGGTGGCGAGAAAGACCTGCACCGTCGGTATGCGGCCGAGCGGGTTGACGAGAATCCAGGTCGCGGCGAGCGAAGCCTCGATCCGCACCGGCATGGCGCTCGCGCCCGCCGGGCCCTGCGGTCCGATAATCGCGGCCACCGGCATTTGCGGATTGCGGGTCAGCGCCTGCGCCAACCCGGCGGGGCCGCGCCAGCGCGTCGTGATGCGCCGATCGGGGGTGCGCCAGCGGATCGTCAGGCTCATGCCACGGCGGCCCTGGTCAGGGCGATGAACCCGGTCTGGTCGGTCATCTCGACTGCGCCGGCAAGGGTCAGCCGGGCATCGATGCCGTAAAGTCCGGGTGTCAGGCCGGCGGTTGCGCTATTGCCGAGCGAGACCAGCCAGCCAGCAGCGCCCTGCGACGCGACTGCCATATCGATGCCAGTCGCCGTATCGTCGAGGACAATGCGGTTGCCCGATACTTTGGCCGGTTTCATTTTGGCGGCGATGGCGATGACAGTCGTCGGATCGCCGGCGGTAGCGTCCAGCGCCACCGAAATATCCTCGCCGATGCGGAATTCACCGATAATGCCATTCATGGGTGCAAGCTCCGATTCCCGACTGTGGGACGCCGTTTACAATCCATCTGGCACTGTAGGAAAGTGAAATAAACCCATATGGTTATCTGGTAGGACTGAAGCGCCATTTCTGGGATGCACGGCTGGGCTTGGAACCGGTGGGATGGTCCGCTGGCCCGCTGAGCATCAATCGCGCCTCTGATCGAACGCTACGCCGAGCTGCA
>JAYVWX010000064.1:0-2004 GCA_043785715.1 Novosphingobium sp.
CCCTGTCGCGGTAATCACGGGAGCCAGCGCCGGGATCGGCAAATCGGCGGCGCGGATGCTCGTCGGCATGGGCTGGCAGGTGATCGGCACGGGGCGTGATCCTTCGCGTTCGGCAGTGGCCATAGCCGAGATCGAAGGCGCCGCGCAGAACAGCGGCAGCTTCACCATGCTGCGCGTCGATTTTGATGTGATGGCGCAAGTCTCGCTTCTCGCCGATGAAATCATCGCGCTGACCCCGCGCATTGATGCGCTGGTGCTCAACGCAGGCGGGGTGCGCGATGCGATGGTGATCACGCCCGATGGCCTTGAGGCGACCTTCGCCGCCAACCATGTCGCGCACTTTCTGCTGACCAGAAAGCTGATGCCGGTGCTCGAGGCGAGCGGCGCGCGGGTGATCAGCACTGCGTCCGATGCCCACGAATATTGTCCGGCGATCAACTGGGATGATCTGGGCTATGCCGCAAATTACACGGCCGGTGCCGCCTATTGCCAGGCCAAGCTCGCCAACCTGCTGTTCACCCGCGAACTGGCAAAGCGCGGCGCGGCGCAGGGGATTACCGCCAACGCCATTCACCCCGGCGCGGTGACGAGCAATTTCTGGTCGCACGGCGACGAAGTGTTCCAGACGCGGCTTGCGCAAATTCGCGAAAGCACGGTATCCCCCGATGCAGCGGCGCAAACCATCGTCCAACTGGCATCATCGCCCGAAGCCGCCGCAATAACCGGCAAGTACTACTTCATGGGCGCGCTGCGCGATCCCTCCGCCGCGGCGCTCGACGATGCAGCAGCAGCGCGGCTGTGGGACGTGAGCGACCACTTGCTCGCCCAGCTGGACCAATGAACCTCAGTCCCAGACCAGCGGCAGGTATTCAACACCAAAAGTGCGTCCGGTATGATAGCGGTAGGTTTCACCCGGCTTGATCCGGATATTGCGGAACCGCGCAAGAAATTCGGCGATCACCACGTGCAGTTCGCGCTTGGCGAGATGAATGCCGAGGCAATTGTGCGTGCCAGTTCCAAAAGCGATGTGGCGCGGTTTGCGTTCGATGTTGATCTCGTGCGGGTTTTCAAACGCGTTTGGATCGCGGTTGGCGAGCGACAGCGGCAGGTGGATTTCATCGCCCGCCTTCATCTGGACGCCGTGGAAAACATGATCGCGCGCCAGCTGACGATGGGTGACCACAACAGAAAACGCGCGGCCGAACTCTTCGATTGCCTGCGGGATCAGGCCCGGATCGGCCCGCAGGCGTTGCTGCAATTCCGCATGGGTCGCAAGGTGGCGCATGATCCATCCCAGCGTCGAATAGACCGTATCGAGCCCGCCGACATAGAGCACATAGAACATGCCCATCGATTCGAGATAGCTGAGCTGCTGGCCTTCAACTTCGCCGTGAACCATCGCGTCAAGCAGAGGATTGCCCGGTGCCTCCAACTGCTTTTCGCGGTGCGCCTTGAGATAGGCATAGACCGCGCGGCCCGCCTTGACCCGGTCCATCATGTCGGGCGCGCGCATGATACCGTCTACCCAGGCGATGAACTGGCCGACCATCTGGCGCGGCATATCCATCAGATCGAGGAAGACGTAACTGGGGAAAGGAACAGCAAAATCGGAAACGAATTCGCAGCTCTTTTTGTCGGCAAATGCATCGACCAGCGCCGAACAAGACCGCTGCACTGCCTCACCCACCCCGCGCATCGCCTTGGGGGTGAAATGCGGATTAAGAATGCGGCGAAAGCCGTGGTGCGCGGGCGGATCGATCTCGATCGGGTTGAGCCGCACATTCTCGCCCACCAGATCGGCGATCATGCCGTGGCGCTCGGCGGTGAAATTTTCGTAGTCAATCATCACCTCGCTGATCGGGTCCATCCGGGTCACCAGCCAGCCTGAGCGGCCATAGGCAACGTCGGTTACCCAGACTACCGGCGGGCCATCGTAAAGCCGCGCTATGGCCCGCCAGGGATCATCGCCCTCGGCGGTGAACGTGTCGAAGCTGACCTCCCGGA